>NZ_JAWOVY010000022.1:0-472 GCF_033340155.1 Vibrio sp. 1562 | reverse complement strand
TCTGCTGAATTTGATGGTGTAGATATCAACATTCAAGGTGTGACAGTTGGTATGAGATATAACTTCTAGTAGCTTGCTACGAATGAGCTATCACAACCAAAAAGCTTCCCATTCGGGAGGCTTTTTTAAGTGCAGGTTATTCCTACTATGGTAAATCCGTAAGTTAGCTATCAAAAATCAGGCTTCCTGTTACCTAGAAAGCGTTAGCAACGGTTTTAATAAGAAATCTATACCTAACGTTTTGAAAGTTTGTGACACTTTGAACTTGATTTACAGGGCAAAAGTCAGCGAGTGCGCTTGAAACAAGAACAGCACAATGATGCCCATTTTTCGTACTAGTTATACTTGGTCAAAATTCAACCAGTAACAATCCTGTTCTTTTTGACGAAACAAACTTTGGTCGGGTAGACGACACTTGTTACCAAGTGCGGCCCCCCTAAGAACCCAGCGTGCAACTTTCACTGCACTAGGC
>NZ_JAWOVY010000021.1:0-85414 GCF_033340155.1 Vibrio sp. 1562 | reverse complement strand
GGCGCTGGACTAAACAAAGGCCCCCTTTTAGGGGGCTCACACAAAGCCACCTTCTTTAGAAGGTGGTAATTTACTTGCAGGGGCAGGTTCAGGAAAAACTCGGACACTCGTAAATGTGTTGCAAGCTGTTCGCGGTAATAATATTCAAGAGTTTGTGAGAAAGGGGCAGCGTGTCGCTGTAATCACATATACAAATGCAGCGTGTAATGAAATACAACATAGATTGGCTTATGACCCAATTTTTGCAGTATCTACTATTCATAGTTTTGTTTGGGAGTTGATTCAACCATTTACCCAAGATATTAAGGCGTGGTTAAGAGTAGAACTACAACGAGAAATTGATGATTTAGAATATAAGCTTAGTCGAGCTAGAGATCTCCAAGGTAAGACCGCATTACAAAATGCCAGACGAAAGAAATCAAAAGAGAAACGCCTTAGTCAATTAGATGATATTAAACAATTCACCTATAGCCCGATAACGCATAGGGTGGATTTGGGATCTCTCACTCATTCAGAAGTCATTAAAATAGCTACGTATTTCTTAATGAGTAGCACTCTTTTTAGAAGCGTATTAGTCAATAAGTTCCCAATATTATTGATCGATGAAAGCCAAGATACAGAGAAAGCATTGTTAGAGGCATTCATTTTTACTCAGAGTCTTAATGACAAGGTTTTTTCTTTAGGTCTTTTTGGTGACCTAATGCAACGAATCTATAGCGGAGGAAAAGAAGACCTTGGGCAACCTTTACCTGAGGGTTGGATGGCTCCTATAAAGGAGAGCAACTTTCGTAGTCCTAAGAGAATAGTGAGTCTGATAAACACTATTCGAAAAGATGGAGATGGTCATCAGCAGGTTCCTGATGACAATGCGGAAGAAGGTTTTATTAGGTTATTTATAGTTGAATCATCATGCTCTAAGAAGCCCGAAATAGAAGCATCTGTCCGAAACCGAATGAAAGAGTTAACTAATGATGCTGCGTGGACTCAAAGAGATGGTGTTAGGGTTTTGACATTAGAGCACGCTATGGCTGCTAGCAGAGGTCAATTTGATGCTTTTTTTACGCCATTATCTAAGGTCGATTCATTACGAGACCCTTTATTAAATGGCACTAGTGGAGTCTTTAAGTTTCTTAGCGACCAACTACTGGCCTTAAGTGATGCAGTGTTAGCTGAGAATAATTTTGCTGTAATGGCTATCTTAAAAAGACACTCGAAACTTGTATCTGCCAGTTACAATATAGAGTTCTCGAATGATCCTTTGTTGGTTCTAAAGCAAACTAATGATGCTGTAGATAGGCTCAAATCTCTGTTAATGGAAGAAGAGCCAAATATAAGGGATGTTTTGAAGTTTGTTCATGACAATTCCCTCTTAGTACTACCAGAGATCTTGAGTGCTCTTCTTGTCGAAGGTAAAGATGATGATGAAGAAGAAAAAGCACCACAAATTGCAGCTTGGGAACTCGCTATTCTAGCACCAATAAATCAGTTAAAGAGCTATTCACTCTATATCAACGAGAAACTTGGTTACGGAACACATCAGGGCGTTAAAGGGCTAGAGTTTGATAGAGTTATGGCAATCATTGATGATGAAGACGCGAATGGTTTCTTGTTTAGTTATGAAAAACTGTTTGGAGCGAAACCATTATCTAGTACAGATAGTCGTAATGAATCAACAGGAACAGAATCAGTATTGTCACGCACGAGAAGACTTCTGTATGTAATTTGTAGTCGTGCAGAGAAGAGTTTGGCCGTTGTGGCATATACACAAAACCCATCCATGGTAAAAAAAACAAGTATTGATGCTGGATGGTTTAGAGAAGATGAAATCGAGGAGTTTCTAGAGTAGCAGTACATACTTAGTAACCAGAAGACTTTTCTGTGACAATGAATGGCTAGTGAAACGTGTACTACTATACGGCTAAAATGTATCATTACATACAAGAAGCTTAATGTGTTTTTGTAAAGTTTCATTGCTTTTCGTGGATTTTTTTACGAAATTCTTTACGTTTTTTATGGTGTTTTGGTTTTATTCTTTGTTTAACAATGTCTTAAAGTACGGCTTTTCCTTCAAGGTAACCATAACCCTTTTAAATTCTGCTTATGCTTGAATCGAAAAGGCCGCGAATATCGCGGCCTTTTTTATTGTCGCAATCTAATGATTTCACAGGCTTCTCTTGGCAAGGTTAGGCGTAACAATAAAACTTATCAATGAGTGTGATTTTCTTTATGCTCCAGCCTCTCACTATCAGACTAATCCGATTGTTTGATGAACTCTTATCAAGTATAAATATTTCAATAAGGTATATGATGAATAAAAAAGGAATTTGGTATTCATGAGGTATACCCCAACTCTTAAGTTAAGCACACGGCTGGTGGCCTTTGTCACCATGATCGTTATCTGCGCCATGTTTATCTTGTTTGTCGGTGGCACCCTCTCTTTTAAACGTCTTGGGCAGGAATATCTCACCCATTATTTAGAAGGGATCGTAGAGGTGGTCGACAAGGAGATGGAAGATCCTGACGCCGCTTATTCTATGCAGCGCTGGATGCCGAAGATGCTGCAGGCTTCCAATATTGTCGAAATGACGTTGTCGACCAACAACGCCGTTGTTTATCGCTTCAAAGATACTTCTCATCAAATGGAAGCGTCAGTCTTGTTTGAGGCTGAGTACCAGTTGACTCACAATCAAGATTACACAATTCACTTTAAAGCAATTCCCCCTTACTTAGGTTACAGCTACTCAATGCAGGCGCTTTGGTCGATCACGCTTGCCGTTATATTGATCATCTTCTGCTTAATGCGCGGCGTGGCATGGCTTAAGGAACAATTAGAAGGCTCCGAAATGCTCGAAGAGCGAGGCAGAATGATCCTGGCTGGTAGGGTGGAGCAGTATGCCAAAGGTGACAAAAAAGAATGGCCTTACACCGCCAGTGAAGCGCTCGATGTATTAATCGAAGAGTTACAAGATGCGCGTCAAGAGCGAAGCCGATTTGATACCTTTATTCGAACTCAAACCTTCCTTGATAAGCTAACCGGTACCGCTAACCGAGTGTTATTTGATAGCAAGTTGGAATCGGCGTTACTAGAAAGCGGGGCTCGCGGCGCCGTGTTGCTAGTTCGTATTCAAGACTGGAAACTGGTTGAAGAAGAGCAAGATAAGCAAATTACGGATGAGTTTATTGTTGAAGTTGGGAGTTTATTGTCCAATTTAGTTCAACGATACCCAGATGTTGTATTTTCCCGTTATTACGATGCTGATTTTGCGCTTTTTCTACCGCACCAAAGTGCGAAAGATGTGGCTAACCTTGCCTCGCAATGCATTCGCCAGTTAGAAAAGTTAATGCCGCCAGAGCCACTTGATCCAGACAACTGGTGCCATATTGGCATCACCACTTATAAAGAAGGTGAGCGACACAGCCAAATCATTGATGAAGCCGAGACTGCTTTGCGTAGTGCGCAACTACAAAATAACAATAATTGGAGTCGCTTCAAAAAATGGAACCACGATGAAGAAGCTCGCGGAAGTGTGAGGTGGAGAACGTTATTTGACACAGCACTTACACCTGAAAGTGTGATACTCTACGCACAATCTGTGCACCCAATAAGTGACGCGACGCATAAAAAATCATTATATGAAGAGTTAACATGTCGGATTCGCGATCCTGAGAATGGGATTGTTAAAGCATCTCGGTTCATTTCTGCGATCAGACAGGTTGGTTATGAAGCGCAAATGGATAAGTCGGTTATTAATAAATTCTTAAGAGAGTTTAAGGATAATTTTGATAACTCAAGATCGTATGCGCTCAATTTGAATGTAACGCCATTTTCTAACCGAGAGTACTTTAAATGGTTTCGTGATGAACTCTTACAGTTGTCACGTGAGCAGAGAAAGTGTCTCAGTTTTGAGTTTGTTGAAGCACAATTTGTAAGACACTTAGACTTTATGCGACCAGTCGCTAAAATGCTGGCCGGTTTAGGGTGCCACTTAATGGTTGGGCAGGCTGGGCGTACCATCGTCAGCACTCACTATTTAAAAGAAGTGGACATTCGTTACCTTAAACTTCATCGCAGTTTAGTAGCAAAAATCGACCAACGACATGAAAACCAGCTATTTGTCCGCAGTATGCTAGGTGCGGCGGCAAACAGTAAAACTAAAATTATAGCAGTGGGAATTGAGAATCAGAACGAGCTCAACACATTAATTGAGCTCGGGGTTTATGGTGGGCAAGGGCGTTACTTTTCTGCGGAGCAGCAGTTTCTTCCTCGTCCCCAAGCGTTGCCGAATTCTCAATCAGAATCCCAAGTTAAATTGGGAAGACGAAATCGCTGGCGGAAAAAATAAAGATAATAATCATGGATTTCAAAGCACTATTCGACAAGCTTAAGCGATCATCTAGTGGTGATCGCTCCTGCTTTTTGGTTATTCAGCCAGACGCCGTTTATTTATCATCTTCAATCAAAAGTAGTCGTCCATACCAATTTGATATTTCTGAGTCCAATTGGGAAAAAGCCGTTGAGCAAGCATTGAGCGTTGCAGCGAGTGCGTATGATTCATTAACGGTTATTCTTTCTCATAACTATTACCAGATGTACCAAATCGACAAACCGGTCATGCCGCGTCAAGAATGGCCAGCCGCATTACCGTTTTTGTTGAAAGAACTGATCTCTGAGCGCGCCATCGACATTATTGCCGATGCGGTCGAGTTACCGAATTCAACCAAAGTGCAAGCATACGTCTTATCGCGAAAAATATTGGATAAGATTGTGTTACTGGCCAGTCGAGCCCAGTTACCATTAGAAGCCATTCTTCCTGAAGACGATATTTGGGGAGAGACTGCTGGTGAACTAGGAAACTTCCTATTATTACAACGCAGTGTGCGTGGTCATTTCCGTATAAGCGCTTTTGTCGAAAATACTATTGCGTTCCACCGCTCTATTCGCAGTGTGACGCCACCGTTAACGGGGGTTCCGTCTAGCGATTTACAGATGGACAGTCTGTCGTTAGAACTGCAACGTTCGATTGACTATCTTTCATCTCAGTTACGCCACGTGCAATTACACCAATTGAAAGTGTGCTGTGATGAAGAGGATGAGAGCGAGCTTGTTCAGGCTCTGAACTACCGTTTAAGTACTAAGGTTTCACCGTTATTACCACCAGAACATGAGCTATCAGGGCATGTTTTGGCTGACACTGCGGCTACTTCAAATACTCGACGCGTCAACTTATATCCCGATTACTTAAAACCGAAAAAAGAGCTCCTGACGCTAAAAAATATCGCGTTATCTTGGGGCGTTGCGGCGGCTGCAATTCTATTTTCTTACGGTTATGTCACTTGGCAGAGCAGCGGTTTGGAAGATGAGATTGCTATTGTAAAAAGTAAAGGCGATATCATGAAGTCAGAGCTTGAACGTTATCAAGTCAAGCTACGTAAACATCAACCTGACAATAATAAGCTGGCAGCTAAAGCCCGCTTAGAGCGTGAAGTCAAGGCGAAGCGAGACTCGCTTAAAGCTGTCGGGAAATACGATGACTCGCAACGCACGGGTTACTCTGGCGTGATGCAATCATTAGCGAAGCTAGGAAACCAAGAAATTTCTTTGTCCGAAATTCGAATCAATACCCATACCTTAGATCTGAAGGGACTAGCGAAAAAACCGAGCTCAGTGCCAAATTGGGTCAGCCAATTTAAAAATGAAATTAGCTTGGTTGGCCGAACGTTTGACGACGTCAAAATAGGTCGAAATGATAAGGATATTGTGACGTTTGAACTAAAAACGCGCGAGGATAAAGAGAAATGAACGAATTCTGGCTCTCATTAGAAGGGCGCTTTGGCGAAATGAGTACGCGTGAAAAAGTGCTCACCGCATTGTGCGGTTTAGTTGTCGTGATCATGTTGCTCTTTACGCTGGTATTGGAGCCAAAGCTTAACGAGATCATCAGTAATGAGAGGCAACTAAGTAATTTAAAGCAAGCCAATCAAAAGATTGAAATCGATACGCTACGTATTCAGGCGCAACTTAAGAAAGATCCAAATGCTGAGATTGATCGCGCGATATCTAATCTGTTAGCTGAGAGTCAGCATCTTTCGATGCAATTAGCGGAGATCATCGAGCATCTTATTACACCTTCGCAAATGGCTGAGCTGCTTGAAAATGTGTTGGAGCAGCAAAGTGGCATTCACCTTTTGTCTCTGCAAACCTTGCCATCTGAGCCAATAACGGAAGATAAAGAAGCATCGCAATACTCTGGTTACTACGTGCATCCTGTTCGTATGGAACTGACTGGTGACTATTTTTCTATTGCTAATTATCTGAATAAATTGGAGAGCCTTCCTGCGAGTTATTACTGGCGCAGCTTTAGTTATAAAGTCGAAGAGTACCCGAAAGCGAAGCTTGTGTTAGAAGTCTACACACTAGGATCTAGAGAGGAGTTTATTGGTGGTTAACAAACTCATCATCTCATTGCTTGTTATGGCAGCGGCAGGAACCGCTTGGGCAAACCAAGACCCAACGGCCCCACTTGGTTGGGAAAAACCAGCGGTTGAAACGTCAGCGAAACCAAAAGTTAAACGGTACCGACTGCCTAAGCTCAACAGTATTGTGTGTAAGCCAAGTACTGATTGTATCGCGATTATGGATAACAAACTTGTCGAAAAAGGCGAGCTATTTAAGGGTTATCGCGTCGCGAGCATTAATAGTGAATTTGTAACTTTAAAGCGTGGTAACCGTCAGTGGGACCTAGAGCTTTTTGATTTAAACGTAAAACAATAATAACCAGAGCCCGATCAGATATGCGCAAATTAGTTGTAGGAATAACGATTGCTTCTTTAATGGGATGTTCAATGGGTCATCGGAATCCAGTGGAAGTTAAAGAAGCGCTCAATGAATCGATCAATCAAGCGAACAGCCGCACATTGGAAGAAATCCCTTCTTCTGTTGAGGCAGACTTGATGCCAAATTTAGACTCGAACGTTGCATCAGAGCAAGGCACCTCGAAGCGTTTTCGTATTCAAGCGAATGCGGTCGATGCAAGAAGCTTTTTCGCCTCGTTGGTGAAAGGCACAGAGTACAGCGTGGCGATTCACCCGTCGGTACAAGGTAATATCACTGTCAACTTGTCAGATGTGACATTGGATGAAGTTCTGAATGTTGTACAGAATATGTATGGCTATGACGTGGTGAAGTCTGGCAAAGTTATTCAAATCTACCCAGCAGGTATGCGTACTGTGACCATTCCAGTCGATTACCTGCAGTTCAAGCGTTCTGGTCGCTCATTAACCAGTATTGTTACGGGCTCTGTAACCTCGGCTGGTACGTCTAATTCTGGTGGTAGCTCAGACAGTTCTGACTCGTCAGACTCTAACAATGGAAACAACAACGATAGCTCGACCACATCTACGGGTGGTACACGCATCGAAACCATCACTGAAAGTGACTTCTGGCCTATGCTGCAGCAAGCTGTTGCGAATCTAATTGGTTCAGGCAAAGGGCAAAGTGTGGTTGTAACGCCACAAGCGGGAGTTATTACGGTTCGAGCATTTCCAGATGATATTCGCGAAGTACGCGAGTTCTTAGGTGTATCGCAGGAGCGCATGCAGCGCCAGGTCATTCTTGAAGCTAAAATCCTAGAAGTGACGTTGAATGATGGCTACCAACAAGGCATCAACTGGTCAAACTTATCGGCGTCAATTGGTAACTCGGGTAGTATCGTAGTCAACCGCCCTGCGTCGACATTACCACCATTGGATGCGATTGGCACGCTATTGGGCGGTCAAACTAACGTGACTATTTCGGATGGTAACTTCAATGCAGTGTTGAGCTTCATGTCTACGCAAGGTGACTTGAACGTCCTTTCGAGCCCTCGTATTACCGCTGCCAACAACCAAAAATCTGTCATTAAAGTGGGTACCGATGAGTACTTTGTTACCGAGCTATCGAGCAATGCAGGCAACGGTGAAAACTCAAATGCAGTTCCTGAAGTGGAACTGACGCCATTCTTCTCGGGTATTTCCCTCGATGTGACTCCGCAAATTGATAACAAAGGCAATGTGTTCCTGCATGTTCACCCCGCAGTTATTGAAGTCACGGAAGAAGTGAAGCAATTGAACTTGGGCGGAGATTTCCAAAACATCCAACTGCCATTAGCGAAAAGCTCTATTCGTGAATCAGACTCGGTTATTCGTGCTAAAGATGGCGATGTTGTGGTTATCGGCGGTTTGATGAAACAGCAAAATCGTGAGCTTGTTTCTAAAGTCCCATTTTTGGGCGATGTACCAGCACTGGGGCATTTGTTCCGCAACGTGAATAACGTAACTGAGAAAACAGAATTGGTCATCTTGCTAAAACCGACCGTAGTTGGCGTGAACTCTTGGCAGAAAGAGCTAGAGCGCTCTCGTGATCTGCTGCAAGAGTGGTTCCCAGATGCGCAATAAGCGCTGGGAAAGGTTCTGTTTTTCAATAGGTTTGTGATTCGAGTATGTACTTGTCACACTTTGGATTCCGAGTTCAGCCTTTTTCGTTAACCCCAAATACAGAAATGTTCTTGGGGTTAGCCCCTCACTATGAGGCGATCCAAACCATCCTAGCTGCCGTGCAAATGGGAGAAGGGGTGATTAAGGTGACGGGAGAAGTCGGCACTGGAAAAACCATGGTATGCCGTAAGCTGATCGAGCAGATTGAATCTGAAGTTGAGCTTATTTACTTACCCAATCCAGTGTTGAATGGGGAACAGTTGCAGTTTGCTGTCGCCAGAGAGTTGGGTATCGAGAACGATGATCCGCTGCGTATCGTTTCCCTCATTCAAGAGCACTTGATTCAAGTACATGCCTTGGGAAAGAAAACCGTCTTGATCGTTGATGAAGCGCAAGCTCTTTCCCCACAAGCTTTAGAAACATTGCGTCTATTTGGCAACCTAGAAACGGAACAAGATAAGCTCATTCAATTGGTGTTATTCGGACAACCAGAGTTGGATGAAAGATTGGCTAACCATGATCTAAGGCAATTTCGTCAACGCATTACGTTTAGTTGCCAGTTCCGTCCTCTCTCTATCGATGAAGGCGTGGCTTACATCAATAATCGTTTAGATAAAGCAGGCAATGGGGCACACATTTTTTCTATTGAACAGAAAAAAGCGATTTGGCGTTCATCCATGGGGATTCCGCGCTTGATAAACCAAATTAGCCACAAGTCGTTGCTTGCTGCATTTAATGATCGTTGCACACTATTGAAAAATCATCATGTTTACGCCGCTATGCACGATACGTTTGATGCCCGTAAACCTAAGTTTAAAACACCCGTATTTTGGGGATGGAGTCAACCTTGAGTGCCATCAATAAAGCATTATCAGAACTTGCTGAAAAAACATCGCCGTCAGAGCTTACTCGTGCAGAGATTCCAAGTGTCTCACGCAGTAAACCTTGGCTTTGGCTTGTCGCCGGTTTTTCGTTAAGCCTTGCGGTTGGCAGTTGGGCGGTCTCTCGCGGTCCTGTCCCTTCAGGCGAGCTATCACAGTTTCAAACCGACGCTATGCCACTGTCGTCTGTGAATGTCTCACCAATTGTTTCATCGGAGCGCACTCACTCACCAACGAGTAAAATGACGCCCGATACAACTCAAGTGGTTTACACCAAACCAGCCACACAGCCGGTTGCGCAACAGCCTCACATGCAAGAGACTGATAGGTTCACGCCAAGATCTGAGATAAATATCGCCTCTGATGATGCAGTTTTACTCGCGCAGTTAGCAACGATGCCGAGCGAGGAGCAATACGATCACGTAACCCACACAACATCAGAAAACAGTTCAATGCGCATTGAGCAGGTTGAGCTTACTCACCGCCAATTATCTCTTAAAGCGGTTAGCCGAGCGGAAAAAGCACTGGATGCTAACGATATGCAAACGGCGTTATCGGCTTATGCCGAGGCGTTGCGTTATGAGCCAATGAATGCAGACACGCGTCAAAAGTTATCAGCGTTGTACTTTGGTAAAGGTGACACGCGTAAAGCATATGAGATTATTCAAGAAGGCATCAACCTAGATACGAACAACCAAGTACTCCGCTTGGCCTTGTCTAAGTTGTTAGTGAAAGCTAATCAACCTGAAGCGGCGCTGAGCCCGCTTGTTCATTTGCCTCCAGTACCAAGTCGAGATTACTTGGCGATGCGTGCGGCATTGGCACAAAAACACAAGCAAAATGACATTGCGCTTGAGAGCTATCAACTCCTCACTCAGCGTGAGCCGGAAAACGCGCGCTGGTGGTTAGGTTTGGCTATTCAACAAGAGCGCGCCCTGGCTTTTACTGCCGCGATTAACTCTTACAACCAAGCTCTGGGTAAAGTTGGCATTTCGAATCAATCGCAAGCATTTATCCGTGACCGTTTGAGCATCTTGAAAGAGTTGGAGAGCGCACAATGAAAATTCAGTTGAGAAAACGCTTGGGCGATCTTCTGGTTGAGGAAGGTATCGTCTCTGAAGAACAAATCCAGCAAGCACTAAACGCACAACGCAGTACCGGGCAGAAGCTAGGGGATGCGTTAATTGACCTTGGCTTTATTACCGAAAAGCAAATGTTGGACTTCTTGTCTCAGCAGCTTGGTTTGCCACTGATCGATCTTGGTCGTGCGCCTGTGGATGCCGAAGCCGTGCAGATTCTACCTGAGGTACACGCACGTCGCTTACGTGCGATGGTCGTTGCTCGAAATGGGGACACACTGCGCGTTGCTATGAGTGACCCTGCGGACTTGTTCATCCAAGAATCATTGATGAACTTGTTGGGCCAATACAACCTTGAGTTCATTGTTGCTTCAGAGCGTCAGCTTATTTCAAGCTTTGACCGTTATTACCGCCGTACTAAAGAGATAGCCTCCTTTGCTGAACAGCTGCATGAAGAGCATAAAGATGTACAAAGCTTTGATTACGGTATTGATGAAGCCGATAGTGAAGAGGTTACCGTTGTAAAGCTGGTTAATTCCATGTTTGAAGATGCGGTACAGGTTGGAGCTTCGGATATTCATATTGAGCCAGACGATCAAGTATTGCGTTTGCGCCAGCGAATTGATGGCGTATTGCATGAAACGCTCTTAAATGAAGTGAATATTGCATCGGCTTTGGTTCTTCGACTGAAGTTGATGGCACACCTAGATATTTCTGAAAAGCGCTTGCCGCAAGATGGCCGATTCAATATCAAAGTTCGTGGCCAATCAATTGATATTCGTATGTCGACGTTACCAACGCAGTACGGAGAATCTGTAGTAATGCGCCTGCTTAACCAGTCCGCTGGTTTGCGTCCGTTAGAAGAGTCGGGCTTGCCGCCAGACTTGCTTGCTCGCTTACGTCGACAGTTGGCGCGTCCGCATGGCATGATTTTGGTTACCGGGCCGACAGGTTCCGGTAAAACCACCACGCTTTACGGCGCATTGAGTGAGCTCAACGAACCTGGGAAAAAGATCATTACAGCAGAGGACCCGGTTGAATATCGTCTGCCTCGCATCACTCAGGTACAGGTTAACAGTAAGATCGATCTAACTTTCTCGCGTGTCCTTAGAACCTTTTTACGTCAAGACCCAGACATAATTCTTGTTGGTGAGATGCGTGATCAAGAGACAGTAGAAATTGGTCTGCGAGCTGCACTAACGGGTCACTTAGTATTGAGTACTCTCCACACCAACGATGCTGTCGACAGTGCGTTACGTATGATCGATATGGGTGCGCCGGGTTACTTGGTTGCTAGTGCAGTCAGAGCCGTGGTGGCGCAGCGTCTCGTGCGCCGAGTTTGCCCAGATTGTAAAACAGAAGACCACTTAGATGAGTCTCGCCAGCAGTGGTTAGCTGGGCGTTTCCCAAATCAAGTTAGCACCATTTTTTATAAAGGCGCAGGTTGCCAAAACTGTAACTTGACTGGTTATCGAGGCCGAATCGGTGTGTTTGAAATGCTCGAACTTGAGCAAGAGATGATGGATAAATTGCGCGCCAATGATGCGGTTGGCTTTGCGCAAGCCGCGCGCCGCTCAGAAAACTATAAGCCACTGCTTGCTTCTGCAATGGAACTGGCGCTACAAGGCACCGTCAGTTTGGATGAAGTGATGACCCTAGGTGAGGGCGATGCTTCTGGTAAGACTGATCCCATTTTCATATAGGTAAGTGAATGCCAACTTTTCGTTATCAAGGCCGCACGTTAGACGGCTCATCCACTAACGGCAAAATCGAAGCAGTGAACTCAGAAGCTGCGGCGGAAGCATTGATGAATAAAGGGGTCATCCCGCTCAATGTACGTTTAGAGAAAGAGTCGGCAAAAAGCCAAGTGAGCTTATCTAAGCTGTTTGTGCCTGCTATTCCGTTGGAAGTAATTATTCTTTTCTCTCGCCAGTTGTTTAGTTTGACTAAAGCTGGCGTACCTTTGCTGCGCTCTATGCGTGGCTTGTTGCAAAATTGCGAAAACAAACAGCTCAAAGAGGCGCTAGAAGATGTCGTTTCTGAACTGAGTAATGGCCGAGGTTTGTCTTCTGCGATGCAGCAACACAGCAAAGTATTCAGCCCACTATTTGTTTCTATGATCAACGTCGGTGAGAATACGGGTCGGCTTGACCAAGCGCTATTGCAACTGGCGAATTACTACGAACAGGAACTTGAGACTCGCAAACGCATTAAAGCGGCGATGCGTTATCCGACGTTTGTCATTATCTTTATCACCATCGCCATGTTTGTATTGAATATCTTGGTGATCCCTGAGTTTGCATCGATGTTCACGCGCTTTGGGGTTGAGCTACCATTGCCGACGCGTATTTTGATCGCGACTTCTAATTTCTTTGTTAATTATTGGGTGTTGCTGGTTGTAGCAATGATTGGCGCGTTTACTGTATTCAGAGCGTGGGTGGCGATGGCTGATGGTCGGGAGAAGTTCGATAAGTTTCGGCTTCGGCTGCCAATTGTAGGCGATATCGTTAATCGTGCGCAGCTTTCTCGTTTTGCCAGAACCTTTTCGTTGATGCTGAAATCAGGTGTGCCACTTAACCAGTCTTTGGCTTTGGCCGGGGAAGCATTAGGGAACCGTTTTTTAGAAAACCGAATTCTTGAGATGAAGTCCGCAATTGAAGCGGGTAGCACCATTTCAGTGACGGCCATCAACAGTAAAATATTTACCCCATTGGTGATTCAGATGATTGCAGTAGGTGAAGAAACTGGTCGTATTGATGAGTTGCTGCTGGAGGTGTCGGACTTTTACGATCGAGAAGTTGATTACGATCTAAAAACACTGACCGCAAGAATAGAACCATTACTTTTGGTGATTGTCGCAGGCATGGTCATGGTGCTGGCATTGGGTATCTTCCTACCAATGTGGGGAATGCTCGACATTATCAAAGGCGGCTAATGCGTGGTTGAAAATCAAAGCCGAGCAACGCTTATTGTGTTTGGGGTTATTGCTACGATTATGGCGGTGGGTTTGGCGGTCAAATTACGTCCTGTGACCGAGCAAGCACAAGTAACTGGAGCGAAGTTAGCGAGAGTTTGGATGCAAGATAGTGTTCAGCGTTATCGTCAAGCTTGGCTAGTACAAGGCGAGCCAGAACATATGCTGATGGATGGTTTTAACCTTACTATGACTGAGGACGGGTTAGTGTCTCCCTTTACTCAGCAAGGTGTATTAGATTGTGGTTATTGGCTAGCGGTGCATTACCCCCAACGTAAAATAATGACCAACAAGTTAATAGATATCAGTGGAGTCATCAAAACTGATCGTTATGTCTGTCAATACACTTATGAAAATGGTCAGTCGATTGTAGTTATTTCAACAGCTAATCAACTGAAAATAGACGTCGAAATGTCGGCGGAGTGAATTTTTTGACACCTAATCACTATAATTGGTATTGAAAGTCGGTATAATGCAATCATTACCATAAGTAAGAAGCTGTAATAGAGGGTAAACAATAATGTGTTTTTCTCATTGCAGCATGAACTGAATAATGGCGAATCGTCATTCTGCTCAAGCGGTAGATACAGTATCCACTTCACGGTCAGTTTTAGTGAACGTTGCTGCCCCAAACCGTTTTGACAATATCCAAAATGGTCGCGTGACCTAAACAAAACTTTGCAGTTGTACTGCATGCTTACATAGAGAGAGTAAACAATGAAAAGACAAGGTGGTTTCACCCTTATCGAATTGGTAGTGGTAATTGTAATCCTAGGTATTCTAGCGGTCACTGCAGCACCACGTTTCCTTAACCTGCAGGACGATGCTCGCAAAGCAGTTAACCAGGGCCTGAAAGGCGCAATGGATGGCGCTGCGGGTATTGTTTACGGCAAAGCAGCGGTTGAAGGGAAAGAAACCAAAACAGCTGCAGATACCAAAGTTGAAGACATTACGATTTATTTGGGTTACCCAACAGCAAATGAGGCTGGTATCGGTAAAGCGGTACAGGGCCTTAGTGATACAAATGACTGGACGTTGATTAAAACAGAAACGCGTACAGCTCAAGCTGGCACTACAGATGGAGTTCCAGGTAAAGTCACTTACGCATCAGAAAGTGGTGTGGACCAGTGTGTTCAGTATGCTGAAGCATATAAAAATAAAGATGGCGATGTTTTGCCAGCTAAAGCATCATTAGTGACTGAATGTACTAAAGTTGCATCTGGCTCATAGAGTTTAGGGGCGAAAGCCCCTTTTAATTTTTTAGGGACTGAGCAGTGAAAAGCATCAGAGGATTAAGCACTACTGAATTTATCGTGCTGCTGACTTTTCTCGCCGTCGCTGGCTACGTGCTATTGCCTCGGTATATCAGTTTTGGACCAGAAACATACGAAGCAAAATGGGAGCAAACCAAGCAAACCGCGGAGCACGTTTCTGAGACGCTAAGCAATAAAGAAACTTACGATCGAATTGAAGAAGAGATTAGTCGTTCAAAGGGGAGAAATAACTAGACATTGGCTATTTGTTCGTCTGTTCACATTTCGAATCGAAAAATTATAAACCTATCATTAATCTCATAATTTCATCGTATACTTATCTCGCTTGTTCTAAGCCTAAGGTTGGGTTATGAAAATTCGCAGCTCTGCATTAGGGTTTACGTTAATGGAGTTAATCCTCGTGATTGTTCTCCTCTCTATCCTTTCACTTTTTGCAGCCAGCCGTTTTATGGGCTCTGGCAGTTTCTCTGCATATGCATTACAAGAACGCGTGATTTCTGTTATTCGCCAAGTGCAGGTGAATCGTATGCAGTCGAATTTTGAAAAAAAAACTGATAATAACTTTCGTTTACAAGTTTCTAGCTCATGCATTGGTTCAGTTGCTGCCTGCACACTAACAGGCAGTGCACAAGATGCTCGTAGTGACGTAGTTATTGATAAATCCGCAAAGTTTTCACTGACCAATGCCGTAACTAATCCAATCGAGTTTAATTTGTTGGGTAATCCTATAAATTCTGCGAGTGGTGGAGTTTCAATCCTGATTGAAGATAAACATGGTCGAAGCCGCTGCCAAGTTGAAATTAATACTCAAGGTTATGTTTCAAAAGGTACATGCTCATGAAGAAATCTAGTGGCATTACGTTAATAGAAATGATCATCGCGATTGTTTTAATGGGCATTGCGATGGTGGCGTTTACTTCTTTTCTTGTCCCTCAAATTCGAGACTCAGCTATACCTCATTATCAAACTCGTGCCGCTGCATTAGGCCAAGGTTTTATGTCTCAGATATTGTCGCGAGGCTTCGATGAAAACAGCGACTTTGATGGTGGCACCGTTCGGTGTGGTGAGAATGGAGTGAGCTGCACTGACGTAAATAAATTAGGTGCGGATAAAAAACTAGACGGTTCCTTGGAAACAACGCCTAGTGATTTCAATGATGTCGATGACTATATCGGGTGTTGGAGCACATCTACAACGGCTTCTCAGTGTGATGGTGTCCCTAGAGGGAATATTAGTGATGTACTTGGTGCGGACAGTACTGAGCAGTACAAAAACTTTAGATTAGAAATTAGCGTTGCCTATGATGATCTGACGGATAAAGCTCCCGATGAAATAACCGAATACAAAAAAGTAACATTAAGGATTTTTGCGGGGAACACGCAGCCCCTTACTTTAACAGCTATTAAGGGGAACTACTGATGAAAGATCGTGGTTTCACCTTAATGGAAATGATAGTTACGATTGTGGTCGGCAGCTTCATCATGTTGGGGATAGCTGGGTATGTCCAGTTAGGAATGAAAGGTTACGCTGATACTATCGATCGCCAACGAATACAAACACAGGCTCAGTTTGTTTTAGAAAAGATGACCCGAGAAATCCGCCATGCTGTACCTAATAGTTTTCATGTGCCAAAAGGAACAACTAATTGTCTAGAGTTTGTGCCGATTGAATATTCTGGTTTTTACACGTTTAAGAATAATGATTTAGAGTTTTTGCTAGGTAATGACTCAACGCTTAATCCTATTCCTGCGAATCGCAGGATGGTGATAAATCCGAGCCGATATGAAGATTTACAATCAACTTCTTCGCGAAATATAGCCATTGGTGGTTTAGCTAAAACAGGTAAGGTTTTTGTTGTTAGTGGGGGGGCAAGTACGATTACGGGATCCTCTGTTTCTAGCCGTCTTTATATTTATCAAGAGAAGTCGGAGGTTCGCTACTGTTTTGATACCAAGCGAGTTACGCGAAATGGTATTACGGTTGCGGATAGTGTCGATTCGTCCGTAAGTGGTATGCGTTATCTAGAGCCAACTCTGCAACGAGGTGGTTTAGTTCATATCAATTTAGAGTTTGAGCAGGATGGTGAACGTAGTGTGTATCAACAAGATGTGCAGGTGCTCAATGTCCCATAGAAGAAACTCCAGCGGAAATGTACTAATCATCGTGTTGTTCGTCATTATTGTAATGGGATATTTGGCTTCCTCTTTAATGAAAGTGACATGGTCGAATCAAAGCGGATTAACAAGAGAGTTTTTGGGAACAAAAGCTTGGTTTGTTGCTCAGTCTGCAAATGAGTGGGCATTGACAAGGTTATATCCCATCAATGGTACGAGTGATAGCGTCGCGACAATCTGCACAAATACGGTAAGCGGTGCAATGCCTAATGTCACACAAGGGACCGGATGTAGGCTTAGCCCAATGAGTTGTGTAGATTTAGGCACTTTAAACTTAGGAACACCAGCAGCAGAGTCACTATTTAGGGTGCAAGCTACGGCCGTTTGTGGCTCGGGCTTATCGCAAGTTGAGCGCCAGCAAGAGATTTGGGTTCGGGAGTAATAACAAGAATGAAAAAACTGATTTGCTTAGCCTTGATATGTATGATGAGTACGGCGAACGTTCTCGCTAAGGTTCACGATATTACGCCAAGTTGGGACTGGGTGAGGTGGGTCCCTGAAGGTGCAAGCGATTTGTGTGATAACGGTAGTTACCAAGATCGATTTAATTTTTTTGTTAGGCCTACAACCTACGTATGCCCGAACGGACTCACGTTGAATAACGGCGATACTATTGTGTCTGATAGTAAAATGACGATTCGTGTACGAGGTACTATTCAACTCGCTGGCAACAACCAGATCGGTAAATCTAATGCTCATATTGACCTTATTAACGAGACCAGCGATGTTATCGGAGATAACGGTGGCTATGATATTTATGGTGATATTGAGTCGCACGGTAAAATTCAACTTAAGAACCGATCGCATGTTTATGGTTCGATCTTGTCCACGCATGGGGAGGTTATTCTTTCTCAAGCGGTTATTGAAGGAAATGTTACGAGTAAAACGAGCACGATAAAAACCGAACAAAGCGACAATATCATTCGCGGTAACGTTGAAGCTGCTGGAACGGTTACGTTGAAGCAAACCCATGTCGAAGGTAGCGTGACAAGTATCGGTGGTGAGGTGAAAACTGAGCAAAGCGGGAATGAAATTCAAGGTGATATTTCTGCATCAAGCCGGGTTACATTAAATGAAACAAAAGTTACGGGTGACGTTACCAGTAAGGGCTTAGAGGTTATTTTAGAAGCCAATAACCAAGTACACGGAAATATTCTCGCTCTACATAAAGTCGATATTAAAAACTCATTGGTTTGTGGCCGGGTAGAATCAACAGGTAGCGAAGTATCGTTGACTAACTCTAAACTCGATCAAAATCGAGGTGTTTATACTCTTAGTGAAGCGATTCAGTCCCACGGGAAAGCCACAGTAAAAAGCTCGACCGTCTGTGGTTCTGTTAACTCAAAATCACATTCTTACGAGTACAATGATAGTGACATTTATTGTGGTGTAGATGATCCCAACTGTCAGCCCCCCCAGACCGGAGAGTGCCCAATAGAGGCTGTAGCCTCACTTTGTCCTGAATTAGTTCCTGTTATTCCGCCAACACAGCAATGTTCACTATTACCAGAAGAAAACTTCAATTCAGGTTCATTGTCAAACTGGTCGGTGATGGGCTTTGGTACCAGTGACGAGCCCCATATCTCTGATGGACGTTTCATCTTAAACTCAAATAAACCAGAGCAGGCAACAGCCTCTGCATATAACTATATTTTTCCGTCAGATCAGAACTATTTAGAGATTGATTTTGATCACAATGCATATGGTGGGAATGGTGCTGACGGTGTTGCGCTGGTGATTTCTGATGCGAGTGTCCCTCCTCAAACCGGGGCATTTGGTGGTCCGCTTGGTTACGGGATGAAGCTTCTAAAGAATCACTACCCTGAAGTCTCCAAAGATGTAGAAGGCTTTGCTGGTGGTTGGCTAGGTATTGGTATTGATGAGTTTGGTAACTACATTCGTGAAGGGAGCGAGAAAATCGTTTCAAATAGTGTTGCTGATAATGTTGGGGTGCGTGGACAGGGCGTCCAAGATGCGAATGGTAAGTGGTTGAAAGGTTATCCGTATATCACTGGCAAAAAATACAGCAGCTCGTTGGATAATCGAAAAGGTAAAGAGAAACTGCATCGTTATAAAGTAGTTTTAAATTCGCGTAACACCGATACGATAACGCTGGCTGTATTTCGAAAAGTTGGAAAAAATGGCGGATGGGATCCTGTTATCGAAGAGTTTAACGTTTTGGAAAAAGGTGGTTTTAACTATATTCCAGATAACTTCCGTCTGTCGGTAACGGCATCCACAGGTATGCTTACCAATACGCATGATATTGATAACTTCCGAGTCTGTGCGGACAAGTACTCGCGATTAACAGATGGTATTCATCATTTCGAGTTTGACTACTCAGGCTCAGGCAGTACGTGTCAGGCTTCTGATGTGACACTTAGAGCTTGTATGAATGAAAGTTGTTCTGAGCAATATCCTAGAGATGCATACGATGATGGCAGCTTAACGCCTCTCTCTGTCACTTTACTTCCATCTACTGGCAATAATGTTGCCAACTGGGTTGGTGGTACAAATGTACAGTTTGAGAATGAAACTCAGCTTGAGCTGCAAGGTTCAAGAGCTGGCGATATTACTTTGGGTATCGATCAAAGTTCCGTACCACAGTTTGGCTTTGAAGGGGCACGATGTCGAATTAATGGCGGGCCACTATCTGCTAACAACTGTAATGTAACCTTCGCTTCAAATGTGCTTGCGGTGAATGTTAATGATGTAGTTGCTAGTCGCGAAACTACGGGGGAGGACTACCTATCGTTTTGTTCAACTCGAACTGAAGACGGCGGAGAATCTCGCGGTGTTAATATGTCGATTGATTATGAAGTGGCACCGATCGATAGCTCTCAACCTGTCGTGATTTCTTACAAGAAAAAAGTGAAAGATCAGGCTGTGGAATGGAGTTCAAATGTCGAGCTAACCAGAGCTAATAAATACCTGCCTAATGTTTATTTTGATGATGAAGGCAAGGCATTCTTTAAGTTGAGATACTCTGAAGCTGGAAAGGTCAAACTTAAAGCCAGTGTTGAAGGTGTTGATGACTCGGATGGATTCGGCAGCTTCGTTAGTTTTCCTTCAAAACTGAAAGTTACTTCAAAGAGTGGTGATAAGAGCGGAGAGTGCACCAACAGTGAAAATGGCTGTTCTTCGGGGTTTGTTGCTGCTGGTGAAGTTTTTGAGTTAACCATCTCGGCATTGCAAGATGATGATACGGTTGCTGAGAACTATCAAGAGAAGACTATTACGGTTAGTAATAAAGTGAAGTACCCGTCTAATGGTTCATTAGCCAAACTTCTAAATGAGAAGCTACCAGAATCAAGTAAATGGTCTCGTGGTAGTGTGACGTTTGATCAATCGGTTTCAGAAGTCGGTGTTTTCGAGCTTATTGCTGAGGCACCAGTTGCTAAAGATGAAAATGGCGATGATATTGGCACATCTCTATATCTTGGTAGTAATGCATTTAAAATAGCCGATGGTAAGTTAACCATTGGGCGCTTCTATCCGGATTACTTTAAAGTCACCGGGACAGAGTGGACCTACCCTGATAATCAGAATCAATCTGTATATATGGGACAGAATTTTGAATCGGTTAAGTTTGAAGTCACAGCATATAACGCTAACGGTTACACAACTCAAAATTATGGTGGTTTTGCCAATTCTTTAAAAGCAGATTTGTATTTGGCTGGTGGTTACTCAGATAGACTTAGCATTTTGGATTCCGATTTGACTAGTGATAACTGGTCGGGAGCTGTGTGGAGCAAAACTTGGGATAACTCAGTTTATTGGCGTAAAGATTTATCTTTGCCGAGTCCCGATGGTCCATTTAATTCAAAACTACCGGCAGACAAGGATAGTTCCATCGAAACGTCTATTTCGCTTTCACTTAATAATAATGGAACTAAAGTATCTGGCTATGTTGATCCTACGATGTTCTTAAAAGAAGGGCAAAATAGCACTGAAGATAGAATGGTTTCGCAACAGCTACTATCGCAACCTGATGTCAGGTTTGGTCGCATAGCTCTGGATGATGTGGGAGTGAATCAGGGTAAATCTGTTAATATCCCCCTTAGAGTGGAGTATTGGAGAGATACCCGATTCGTTTTAAACAGTAAGGATAACGGGACAACAGTGTCCCCAACTCTAAAAAGCCAGGAGCCAGTTTGGCCTGATGATGGCTCCGACTGCGACATTTTACTTGAAGGCGTCAGAACGACGGTTAACGATGGTGCCATGCGTGAACTTATTGCTAAGCAAGAGCGCGCAGACTGTGGACGTCAACAAGCTGAAGTTTGGCTTAATCTCGACCCTAGTGGTAACAACCTCCCTTGGCTCAAATACGACTGGGACAATGATGGCTCCGAAGAAAACCCATCCTCCGTCGTCACCTTTGGTATTCATCGAGGTAACGATCGCGTGATTTACCGTGGTGAGCCAGGGTTAACCGGACAGTAACAACTTAGGTTTTTGCCCTTAAGTTAGGAAACTGCAAGAAACTGAGGCTTTCTGCTCATGTTTGTGTACCAATACCTTGCTGTGACAGCGAGGCATTGGTACATTTAGAGCAATTTTTGTCTTCTATATTTTTGCAGGATGAGCGAAGAGTATGTTTAAGAAACTTCGTGGCATGTTTTCTAACGATCTATCTATCGATTTAGGTACAGCCAACACTCTAATTTACGTAAAAGGGCAAGGAATTGTCCTTGATGAACCTTCTGTAGTTGCTATTCGTCAAGATCGTGTAGGTTCTGCAAAAAGCGTTGCTGCAGTCGGTCACGCAGCAAAACAGATGCTTGGTCGTACACCTGGCAACATTTCCGCTATTCGCCCAATGAAAGACGGCGTAATCGCTGACTTCTACGTAACCGAAAAAATGCTTCAGCACTTTATCAAGCAAGTGCACGATAACAGCATCCTAAAGCCAAGCCCACGTGTTCTTGTTTGTGTTCCTTGTGGTTCTACCCAAGTTGAGCGTCGCGCAATTCGTGAATCAGCACTTGGTGCTGGTGCGCGTGAAGTTTACCTAATCGACGAGCCAATGGCGGCGGCAATTGGTGCTGGTTTACGCGTATCTGAGCCGACAGGTTCAATGGTGGTCGATATCGGTGGTGGTACAACTGAAGTTGCCGTTATCTCTCTAAACGGTGTGGTTTACTCATCGTCTGTACGTATCGGTGGTGACCGCTTTGATGAAGCTGTGATCAACTACGTACGTCGTAACTACGGCAGCTTGATTGGTGAAGCAACGGCTGAAAAGATCAAACACGAAATCGGTTCTGCTTACCCTGGTGATGAAGTTCAAGAGATTGAAGTTCGCGGTCGTAACCTTGCAGAGGGTGTGCCACGCAGCTTTAGCTTGAACTCAAACGAGATCCTAGAAGCGCTTCAAGAGCCGCTATCTGGCATCGTATCAGCAGTCATGGTTGCACTAGAACAGTGTCCACCAGAGCTTGCTTCAGACATTTCTGAAAACGGTATGGTACTAACCGGTGGTGGTGCACTACTTAAAGACCTAGACCGTCTACTAATGGAAGAAACTGGTATTCCTGTGGTTATCGCGGAAGATCCACTAACGTGTGTTGCGCGTGGTGGCGGTAAAGCACTAGAAATGATCGACATGCACGGTGGCGATCTGTTCTCTGAAGAATAAAGGTTTAGGTGAAGCTCATGTCGGGCTTCACCTTCATTTCTGCTCTCTCTGTAATTCAAACATGCTCCATACCTAAAAGTATTTAGTTAAGTATTTTTAGGTTGCCAAGTAAGGCTCAATAATCATGGAAGCAATCAGGTCAAAAACAAGATGAAACCGATTTTCGGCAGAGGTCCGTCTCTGCAATTACGTCTGTTTTTTGCTGTCATCGTGTCGGCGAGCTTAATGCTGGCCGATAGTCGTCTAGATACGTTTTCCAACGTTCGATACCTACTAAACAGTATGGTTGCACCGATTCAGTACGCAGCGAATTTACCTCGTAGTATGTTCGATGGCGTATTTGAACGTTTTAATTCTCATCAGGCATTGGTTGAAGGCAATCGCAGCTTAAAGCGAGAAGTGCTACGCCTGAAAAGCGAGCTTATCTTGCTCGACCAGTATAAAGAAGAAAACCAACGCTTACGTAAGTTGTTAGGATCTTCATTTGTCCGTGATGAAAAGAAAGTCGTGACAGAAGTAATGGCGGTTGATACTTCACCTTATCGTCATCAAGTGGTGATCGATAAAGGCCGTATTGATGGTGTTTACGTTGGTCAGCCTGTTATCAATGAGAAAGGCATCGTTGGTCAGGTCACGTTTGTCGCAGCGCACAACGCACGTGTTCTGCTGCTAACGGACGCGAAAAATGCAATTCCTGTCCAGGTGATCCGCAATGATATCCGAGTGATCGCATCGGGCAATGGTGAAATGGATGAAATCCAACTGGAGCACATTCCAACCAGCACAGATATTCAGGTTGGTGATTTATTGGTGACATCCGGTTTAGGTGGTATTTACCCTGAAGGATATCCAGTCGCGACGGTTACCAATGTGGATCACGATACGCGTCAAGAGTTCGCCTCAATCAAGGCTGAGCCGGTTGTGGAATTTGATCGCTTACGCTACCTACTGCTGATTTGGCCGAATGAAGACCGTCAACACAAAGTACTACGGTCCAATGTAGATGAAGGGTTAGAGCAAGAACAAGAGGTAACCGATGGCCAATAATGTATTGAGTAGCCGAATGGTGATTGGTGTCAGTTTCTTCGTTGCGCTGGTACTGCAAACCATTCCATGGCCAGGTGTGTTAGATGTGTTACGTCCGTCATGGTTGTTCCTTGTCACGTGTTATTGGGTGTTGGCACTACCGCACCGAGTGAACGTCGGAACTGCGCTAGTGTTGGGCTTATTGTGGGATATCTTGATCGGCTCAACGCTTGGAATTCGTGGCATGATGATGTCGATCGTTATCTACCTTGTGGCGCTGAATTTCCTGTTGATTCGCAACATGGCATTGTGGCAACAGTCGATTTTAATTGCCTTTTTTACTGCGTTATTGGAAGTTTTGATATTCTGTGGGGAATATTTGAACCAGGACGTAGTATTTAATCCATTATCTCTGTGGACGGCGGCAATAAACTGTATACTTTGGCCATGGATGTTTTTATTAATGCGACGAGTTCGTCGTGCATGGCACGTAAGGTAAAGCGGTGAAGAAAAGCTTATCTCTCGTTCTCGCATCGGGTTCTCCGAGAAGAAAAGAGCTGCTTGCTCAACTGGGTTATGATTTTGAGATCGTATTGCCTGATATTGAGGAAGCCAAACAGGCTCATGAGCAAGCACGAGATTACGTGTTGCGTCTTTCTTTGGAAAAAGCTCAGGCAGGCTTAGCGTTGGCTAAGCCTGATTCCGTTGTATTGGGCTCTGATACGGTCGTAGTATGCGATGACCGTGTGCTAGAAAAACCAAAAAGTTTTGAAGATTCAAAGCGTATGCTTACTGACTTATCCGGTCGTCGTCATCAAGTGATGACTGCGGTGAGCGTTGTATCATCGGAACAACAACATTCAGTGGTCGTTACCACTGACGTGTGGTTCAAACCACTGACTCACGAAGAAATCGAACAATATTGGCAGTCAGGAGAGCCATGCGATAAAGCTGGAAGTTATGGTATTCAGGGACTCGGAGGGCGATTTGTCACCCGAATCGAAGGCAGTTATCACGCTGTAGTAGGCTTACCTTTGTTCGAAACCGATCAGCTAATTCAAGAATTTTTATAATTGTTTTGAGGTGTGCACATGAGTGCAGAATTGCTGCTTAACGTGACCCCGAGTGAAACTCGTGTGGCCATGATTGAAGGTGGAGTACTACAAGAAATACATATCGAGCGCGAATCGCGTCGCGGTATTGTGGGCAATATATACAAAGGCAAAGTAAGTCGAGTGTTACCAGGTATGCAGGCGGCTTTCGTCGACATTGGTTTAGATAAAGCGGCGTTTTTACATGCGTCAGATATTGTTCCTCATACCGAATGTGTGGCAGAAAACGAAAAACAGCAGTTTCAAGTCCGTGATATCTCTGAACTGGTACGCCAGGGACAAGACATTGTTGTGCAAGTGGTCAAAGATCCGCTCGGCACGAAAGGTGCGCGTTTAACGACGGATATCACCTTACCTTCGCGTTATCTTGTTTTTATGCCGGGGGCCAGCCATGTCGGTGTTTCGCAGCGTATTGAAAGTGAAAAAGAGCGCGAGCGTTTGAAAAAGGTGGTGAACCATTACTGCGATGAGCACGGTGGTTTTATCATTCGTACCGCGGCAGAAGGCGCTGATGAAAAAGAGCTCTCTCAAGATGCGGCATTTTTAAAGCGTTTGTGGTTAAAAGTCATGGAGCGTCGCTCAAAATACAAAACGCGTTCAACACTTTACGGTGAACTCGGCTTAGCTCAACGCATTCTGCGTGACTTTGTTGGCACAGAGCTCGATAAGATCATGGTCGACTCCCGCCTTGAATATGAAAACCTGAAAGAATTCACTTCTGAGTATGTACCGGAGTTAACAGATAAGCTTGAGCTTTACGAAGGTGACAAGCCAATCTTTGACATGTACGACACCGAAAACGAAATTCAGCGTTCTTTAGAGCGCAAGGTCGAGCTAAAATCGGGCGGCTATTTGATCATCGATCAAACCGAAGCCATGACCACCATCGATATCAACACGGGTGCATTTGTTGGTCGTCGTAATCTCGAAGAGACTATCTTCAATACCAATATAGAGGCAACGCAAGCTATTGCGCGTCAGCTACGTTTACGTAACCTCGGCGGTATCATCATTATTGATTTTATCGATATGGCATCCGAAGAGCATCGTCAGCGAGTACTTACCTCACTGGAAACGGCGCTGGCGAAAGACCGAGTAAAAACCAACATCAACGGCTTTACCCAGCTTGGCTTAGTTGAAATGACGCGTAAGCGCACGCGAGAAAGTATTGAACATATCTTGTGTTCTGGCTGTCCTACTTGTGAAGGCCGTGGCAGCGTGAAAACGGTCGAAACCGTATGCTTTGAGATATTACGCGAGATTACTCGTGTGAACCGTGCTTACGACGCCGATAATTTTGTCGTGTACGCATCGCCGTTTGTTGCTGAAGCGCTATTGGGCGATGAGTCTCATGCGTTGGCTGAGCTCGAAGTATTTATTGGCAAGCAAGTGCGAGTTCAGGCTGAACCCCTGTACATTCAGGAACAGTTTGACGTCGTAATGATGTAATTTGGAACATTTGTGAATTCTGGTGTTAACCGTTTTGGGCGTTTTTGTGCGTGGAGTTTAGTTACTGTATTAGTGTTATTAGCCATATTAGTAACCACGCTTCGCGTCACACTGCCGCAACTTAACCACTTCCAAGATGAGATCAAAACCTGGGTCAAACAAGGCACAGGTTTTGACGTTTCTATTGCCAATGTCGCAGGGACGTGGCGCAATAATCATTCCTCAATCGCGTTACTGGGTTTAGAGGCAAATCTACCAAACGTGCAAGATGCACGCTTCGCTGTTGAAGAAGTCCAAATTGAGTTCGACCTTATTCAATCTCTTTTTCAACTTAAACCTGTAGTTGCAGACCTTACCATTCATAACCTCGCTTTAGACATTCACACGGTAGACATTCTGCCGACTTCTCATCGTCAAGATCCGAAGCCTGAAGTGGATAAGAGCGAAGTGAAACTCATTGACCAACTCGACTCACTTCTTTTACGTCAGTTCGAAGACTTCACTATTAGCGATTCACGGATTTGGTATAAGTCGGTGTCTGGTGAAACTCGCCGTTTAGATATTGAGCAGCTTCGTTGGAGCAATCAAGGGAAACGT
The DNA here is from genome assembly GCF_033340155.1 of Vibrio sp. 1562. NCBI lineage: Bacteria > Pseudomonadati > Pseudomonadota > Gammaproteobacteria > Vibrionales > Vibrionaceae > Vibrio > Vibrio sp. 1562. Next base: position 58,735 of record NZ_JAWOVY010000021.1, on the reverse strand, counting down.
CACGTAGCCGAAGGCACGGTTAGCATTGCCGATGTTCGCCTGAACTCATTGTTAGTAAGCGCTAACTTTAAAGATCATGGCTCGTTGCGTGATGTATCTGGTGAGTTTTACGTGAGTGCTCAAGATGTCTCGGTCACACCTTGGCTGACCACTTACATGCAAGAAGAGTCAGGAGCAGAGTCGGGTAAAGTCAGCTTAAATACTTGGCTAACGCTCAAACATAGCCAACCGCATGATGCTTATGTTGAATTGCTGCCTTCCGAGTTGGTGTGGAATGAAGATGGACATCATGAGCTGTTTATTGAGTCTGGAATTTTCAATCTTCGACCAGATAAACAAGGCTGGAAAGTAAATGGCCACTCACTTCAGATCAGAACCGATAATACCCCTTGGCCAGAGCTAGACGTCGCGTTTGATTGGCAACCAAACGGCTGGATGCTTAATCTCTCTCAACTCGACATCGAAGCACTCATTCCGCTCATCAAGCTGGCTCCGGAGTCAGAGTCGACCAGCGACCTTATTAACAAACTAGCACCGAAAGGTCGGGTCGAAGATGTCCGATTGTCAATGAACGGTGGTTTAGACACCTTACGCTACTCGGCTGAACTGGATGAACTCGCGATGACACAATGGGAGCTCCTACCCGGGTTTCATCACGTACAGGGCAGCGTATCGGGGGATGTGAATCAAGCTAAAGCAAAAGTCACCGTCATTGATGATGTCTTTCCGTACGGCGATGTATTCCAAGCTCCGCTGAATATCAAACAAGGTGAAGTCGATATTATCTGGCAGCAAGATGATGCGGGTTGGCGTTTGTGGTCGGATAAAGTGACGGCAGCAACGCCTGATCTTCAAGTTTTGGGGGCATTTCGTCTTGATTTCCCAAAAGAACAAAGCCCATTTTTATCGTTCTATGCCGAAGCGGATCTCTACAACGCGGGTGAAACATGGCGCTATCTACCGACTCTGGCACTTGGACAAGACTTGACCGACTATCTTTCGACCGCGATTCAGGGCGGAAAAGTGAATACAGCGAAATTGTTGTGGTATGGCGAGTTAGGTGATTTTCCTTACAAAGAACATAATGGCATGTTCCAAGCTTGGGTTGGATTAAAAGACGCGAAATTTAGCTTTGATACGGCATGGCCAACCATCACGGATTTGCAGCTAGACTTGCTGTTTGAAAATGATGCCATGTATTTGGATTCAAAATCAGCCACACTAAATGGCGTTCATGCCAAGCGTATCACTGGGCGAATCCCTGAGTTGGCAGAAGGTGGACACATCGAGATTGAAGCGAAAGCAAGCGCGCCGGGTAATGAAGTCCGTGACTACATGATGGCGACGCCATTAGTGGATTCAGTCGGTGCCGCATTGACAGCGCTGCAAGTGAGTGGTCCCGTTTACTCTGAGTTTCAACTCAATATACCGTTTGATTTTGAGAAAGAGTCTCGCGCTTGGGGTTATGCCGATTTAACAGAAAATCGTGTTGATATTGAAGCGCCGCCAATGACGCTTGAAAACGCCACAGGGCGTATCACCTTCGACAATGATGTGGTTACCACATCGGGTTTGTCGGCCGAATTATTACAACAGCCTATCTCTCTTGATTTCCATGGGGAGAGTGCGGAGCAAGGCTACAACGTGACAATTAATACACTAGGAGATTGGGATGTCGAGCCTCTCAAACCCTATGTCGGTGAGCGTTGGTTAAACCTTGTTTCTGGCCATGCGCCGTGGCAAATGGACATTGACTTGCAACTCAATGATGTTGGTTTCACTTATCAGCTTGAAGTGCTGGCGCAGCTAAATCGTCTGGCTAGTCAATATCCTTATCCTTTAGCGAAAAAAATTGGTGAGTCTGGGCAAGCGAAACTGCAAGCATCCGGTAACCAAGAGAGTATTTCAGCAAGACTACAGATCCCAAATGTGAAGTATCAAACTGAGATAGATATCGCTGGCGATGTCCCGGTTCTGACTGCGACTCATTTAATGGTTGGCAAAGGTGGCTTCCGGATTAGTCCTATTGTCGGGCACGATGCTTCGGTGCGTGTCGAAGAACTGAATTTAGACCAATGGGCGGAGCTTGCGCAGGTCTCTGAGAGCAAGCCGTCATCGTCTGTTTTGGCAAGCATGAAAACGCCGACCATTCCATTGCCGACACGCATTGAAGTTGAAACGCCAAACTTACAGCTCGGTGGGATTGAGTTTCATGATGTGGATTTTTCAGCAAGCAAGAAAAATTTGAGTTGGCAACTCGATGTGGACAGTCAAGAGGTTAAAGGGAAAGCTAACTATCTGAAACCCTATGATCTATCGGTCTCTTTAGAGCACTTGCATCTGTACATTCCAGGGTTTGAAGAGATGACCAAAGAGCGCAGCTCAATCTTTGCGAGTGAAGATCAAAACGCACCTTTGATTACCAATTTTGACCGCAAGTTTCACGCAGAGATGCCAAACTTAACTTTGAACATTGATGATTTTTGGCTGCAAGGCTACAAAGTGGGCAAAGTGAATGTTGATTTGCAGCGTCGCCAGAACCGTTTGGAGTGGAAAAATATCACCTTTAGTAGCGGCAAAAACCGCATTGATATGAGTGGTTGGTGGGACCTGACGAAAGAGAGTAGCCATTCCAACTTAACCATGAAAATGAAAGGTGATAACAACACCGATCTTATGGAGCGCTTTGGTATTACATCAGGCATTCAACAAGCACCATTTGAGATCAATGCCAATATGGAATGGGACGGCGCACCTTGGTCAATGAAGACACAAACCTTGCAAGGAAACGTCTCAACGGAATTTGGTAAAGGCGTGATCAGTGAAGTTAGTGGTGCGGCACGCTTGTTAGGCTTGTTTAGCTTGGATTCTATCATCCGTAAGATGCAGCTCGACTTTACCGACGTATTCGATAAAGGCATGGCATTCAACTCGATCACGGGAACGGGCAAAATCCAAGACGGTGTGTTTATCACCAATGATATCGTAATGGATGCGTTAGCAGGGGAAATGCAAATCCGCGGCATCGCTAATATGAACAGCAGAATGGTTGATGCGGAAGTGAAATTCACACCAGACATCACATCAGGCCTACCAATGCTGACCGCGTTTGCCGTTGCGCCTCAAACTGCTTTGTATGTCTTGGCCATCTCTACGGTGATATCTCCGGTGGTTGAGGTCTTCACTCAAGTCAATTATGAAGTGAAAGGCCCACTAGATTCACCAACGGTGAAAGAAATTTCGCGAAGTAAAGGTGAATACAAGCTGCCAGAAAAACTGCGTGAACAGGCCAAATAACTCACCGAATATAATGGAATAGGGAGGAAACACATGGAGCGTGTTGGCATTATTCAAATGACTTCGGGTCCGGATATTAACGCGAATTTGGACTTCATTGAAAAACAGTGTGCTTTAGCGAGCAAGCAAGGTGCCAAACTTGTTCTTACTCCTGAAAATACAGTGCTATTTTCCAGTCGCGAAGCTTATCATCAACATGCAGAGCCACTTGGCAGTGGCATGATTCAACAGCGGCTCTGTGAAATCGCTAGAAAGAACCAGTTAACGCTAATTGTCGGAAGCATGCCCATTCAAACCGCAAAAGGTGTCACCACCACAACACTTGTATTTCCGCCGCACGGTAAATGCATTGCTCACTATGACAAACTGCATATGTTTGATGTCGACGTAGCCGATGGTTATGGTAGTTATCGTGAGTCGGATACGTTTATGGCGGGTAATCAAATAGTCGTTGCGGAAACTGATATCGGCAGTGTTGGATTGAGTATTTGTTATGATTTACGTTTCCCAGAACTTTATAAAGTATTGCGTCAAGAAGGGGCGGATATCATTGTGGTGCCCGCTGCGTTTACCGCTGTGACGGGGCAAGCTCACTGGGAAGTATTATTGCGAGCTAGAGCGATTGAGACACAATGTTGGATTTTGGCAAGCGGACAAACTGGAACGCATCCATGTGGACGAAAAACATGGGGACACTCAATGGTCGTTGACCCTTGGGGACGTATCCATAAACAGCTTCAGGATGAAGTAGGCTTATTGGTGACAGAGATAGATTTGTCACAAAGCCAACAAGTAAGGCAGAATATGCCGCTGACTCAACACAGTCGCTTTCAAAATGAATTGAGACGGAAATAAAAGAGCTAACTATGAGCACAAACCAAATAGAACAGGCACTCCTTGCCCCAAATGGTCTGACAGAACAAGACATTGCTGACACGCTTGCCAGCATTGCGACGCGCCAGATCGATTATGCGGACATTTACTTTCAGTCCAGCTGGCATGAGTCTCTGGTTCTAGAAGATAGCATCATCAAAGATGGCTCTTTTAACATTGATTGTGGTGTTGGTGTCCGTGCAGTAACTGGCGAGAAAACAGGCTTTGCCTACTCTGATCAAATCCAGCCTGAAGGCCTGAAGCAGAGTGCAATGGCGGCGCGCGGTATTGCTCAGCAAGGGCAAAATGGCAAAGTCCAAGCGTTTAAACGCACCGAAAACCAAGCGTACTACGCCGCTGTGAATCCACTAGCTGAATGGGAAAAGCAGCAAAAAACAGAATTGCTCAAATCTCTAGATGCTTACATCCGCACTAAAGAACCATTGATTAAAGAAGTCTCGATCAGCATCAGCGGTGTGCATGAGCAGATGCTTGTTGCGGCAACAGACGGTACTTATGCAGGCGATATTCGTCCTTTGGTGCGTTTGTCTATTAGCGTGCTCGCACAAAAAGGTGAACGACGTGAACGCGGTAGTGCTGGTGGCGGCGGCCGTTTCGGTTACGATTTCTTTTTAACGGAAAGCAATGGTGTGAAACAAGCTTTTCATTACGCAGACGAAGCGATTCGCATGGCGTTAATCAACCTTGAAGCAGAAGCCGCACCAGCTGGCATGATGCCAGTGGTATTGGGTTCTGGCTGGCCTGGCGTGTTGCTACACGAAGCGGTAGGTCATGGCCTAGAAGGTGACTTTAACCGGAAGGAATCTTCGGTTTTCTCTGGCAAAATGGGTCAACAAGTGACGTCTTCGTTGTGTACCATCGTCGATGATGGCACGTTAAAAGACCTTCGTGGTTCACTGAATGTGGATGATGAAGGGGTAAACGGTCAGTACAACACGCTTATCGAGAATGGTGTGCTGAAAGGCTATATGCAAGACAAGCTAAACGCGCGGCTAATGGGTGTAAATCCAACGGGTAACGGTCGTCGTGAATCGTATGCACACTTGCCAATGCCTCGTATGACCAACACTTACATGCTTCCAGGTGAACATACGCCAGAAGAAATTATCTCGACGGTCGAGAAAGGGTTGTATGCGCCAAACTTTGGTGGCGGCCAGGTGGACATTACTTCGGGTAAGTTTGTGTTCTCTGCATCGGAAGCGTACTTGATTGAAAACGGTAAAATTACGCGCCCTGTTAAAGGTGCGACGTTGATTGGCTCAGGTATCGAAGCAATGCAGCAAGTGTCTATGGTCGGTAACGACCTAAGTATCGACAAGGGCGTTGGCGTATGTGGTAAAGCAGGTCAAAGTGTGCCAGTTGGTGTTGGTCAGCCGACCTTGAAGCTGGACTCACTGACAGTGGGTGGCACGGAGTAACTCAGTCGAATCGTTATAAAAAGAGCGCTCATTAGAGCGCTCTTTTGCTTTGTGAGTCGGTGTCAATTACAGGTTTTCTTCAGCAAATTCCGCCAAGCGGCTACGAACCACGCCGTTGAGGTGAATATTTGCGCTGCCTTCAAAGTTCTTGAAGCGCTCAACCATGTACGTCAATCCTGATGTCACTGGGGTGAGGTAATGAGAGTCAATCTGCGCCAAGTTACCGGAGCAGACGATTTTGGTTCCTTCGCCACAGCGGGTAATGATGGTTTTGATTTGTGATGCAGTGAGGTTTTGACACTCATCAAGCAGTACAAACGCATTTTGAATCGAACGGCCACGCATAAAGTTGATCGATTTAAATTGAATGTTGGCTTTATCGCAGATGTACTTCAATGAGCCTTCAGTGCAGTGATCGTGTTTATGTAGTGCTTCCAAGGTATCGGTCACCGCCGCTAACCACGGCATCATTTTCTCCTCTTCGGAGCCGGGTAAGAAGCCGATGGATTCACCGATATCTGGCGTGTTACGTGTTACGATAATTTTATCGAACATGCTTTTTTCAATGGTTTGCTCCAATGCTGCTGCCATTGCCAGTAATGTCTTACCACTACCCGCCGCACCCGTTAGAATCACCAAGTCAATTTCTGGATCGAGTAAGGCATCTAACGCCATTCCCTGGTAGATATTTTTAGGTGTGATGTCCCAAGCCTTACGATGCATTAGACGTTCGCGGCTCAGGTCGAGAAGCGTTAGCTTGTCTTCATTGATGGTTTCTACGCGACCAGCAAAGTCACTGTCTTCATCAATAACGTATTGGTTGATAAAGGTTGGGTCGAAGGGTTCGCGACTGAGTTTGTGGTAAGTTTTTCCGCCCAGAGCATAGCTTTCTACTTCCTCAATACCGCTCCAGAAATCACCTTCACGCAATTGAAAGCCTTTGGTTAGGTATTGAATGTCGTCAATCAGTTGGTCGGTTCTATAGTCCTCAACAAAGCGTACACCAGCCCCTTTGGCTCGCAGACGCATGTTGATGTCTTTCGTGATCAGTACCACTTCACGTGGTGCACGTTTATTTTGCAGATAAAGCACCGCGTTGAGAATACGGTTGTCACCGGCTTTGTCGGCGAAGGCTTTGACAGTTTCCTGCAGTTCAAAATCCGCCAAAATGGAAATAGTACCTTGGTCGGGGTTGTCTTTAGAAACAGGAATGCCTTCAGAGATTTCATCTGGCGTTGCTTCTTTAAACAAATCTTCCAAGGTGCGAATAGCCACGCGCGCATCTCTTGCAACGTCGCGCTTACTGTCTTTGATTCGGTCGAGTTCTTCCAACACGGTCATGGGGATAACGACATCGTGTTCTTGGAAAGAGAAGATGGCAAAGGGTTCATGAAGAAGAATGTTGGTATCGAGTACAAACAGTTTCCGATCGGTATCGCCCATAGCGTCTCCTTGCCGTAGTACGGCTCTGCATGCGAGTTGTTAGGTCGTTTCCAAATAGGTGTGAAGTGACCTAACTCTGATTGCTTGCAATAGAGGTTGTCGGGCTGATGTCGGCTAGTGTGCAACCGAGTAGCAAGACAACTTACTGCAAACCCGTGTTGATCCTAATCGTGTACTAACGCGCTTAAATCATATGCAATGGTTTTAAACGCCCCTCATTAGAAGTATACGTAATATTTACGTTCTACAACTTAATAATTGGCATGAGTATTTTACAATTTGATTGCATTTAGAGTTTGGGAAAAAAAGTTTCTGCTTGGTGCGGTTTCGGCGTGACCTAAATCACAGCTTCAAGTAAGATTAGCGACCTTTTTCTGCGTATAGGCTACGTCCGATTTATCATGTTGAGCTGGCTTAAAAAATACTCAGTTCATACTGGAATGACGAATGCTATCGGCATAGCAGAAGCCAGAATCAGATCTAAACTATTATCCGTGCCTACGGGCATGAGTAGACCAACAAGAAATACGAATCAAGAACTAATAACGAGGTAGTCAATTCATGACATTTGCTTTGGGGCAGCGCTGGATTAGCGATACGGAAAGCGATTTAGGTTTAGGTACCGTTGTAGCAATGGATGCTCGTACTGTGACATTGATGTTTGCAGCGTCAGAGGAAAACCGAGTTTACGCACGTAACGATGCACCTGTTACCCGAGTCACCTTTAATGTTGGGGATGTCATCGATTGCCAAGAAGGTTGGTCTCTAAAAGTAGAAGAAGTACTGGAAGATGAAGGTCTTTACACCTATTTCGGTACTCGTGAAGACACGCAAGAAACCGCTGTTGTTCTGCGTGAGATTTTCCTTAGCAACCAAATTCGTTTTAACAAACCTCAAGATAAGTTGTACGCCGGTCAAATCGACCGTATGGACAACTTTGTTCTGCGTTACCGTGCGCTAACCAACCAGTTTGAGCAGCATAAGAGCCCAATGCGTGGCCTATGCGGTATGCGTGCAGGTTTGATCCCTCATCAGCTTTACATCGCGCACGAAGTTGGCCGTCGTCACGCGCCACGCGTCTTGTTGGCGGATGAGGTAGGTTTGGGTAAAACCATTGAAGCGGGTATGATCATCCACCAACAAGTTCTGTCTGGTCGTGCCGAACGCATTTTGATTGTGGTGCCTGAAACACTGCAGCATCAATGGCTGGTTGAGATGATGCGTCGTTTCAATCTGCATTTCTCTATCTTTGACGAAGAGCGCTGTATCGAAGCTTTTGCGGATGCAGAAAACCCATTTGATACTCAGCAATATGTGCTGTGTTCTTTGGATTTCCTACGCAAGAGCCGCAAGCGTTTTGAACAAGCACTGGAAGGTGAATGGGACCTACTGGTTGTCGATGAAGCGCATCACCTTGAATGGAGCCAAGATAAACCGAGCCGTGAATACCAAGTGGTAGAAGGCTTGGCTGAACGTACTCCAGGTGTGTTGCTACTGACTGCAACGCCAGAGCAGCTTGGTCGTGAGAGTCACTTTGCTCGTCTGCGTTTGTTGGATCCAGACCGCTTCTATGATTACGAAGCATTCGTTGAGGAAGAAGAGCAATACGCGCCCGTAGCAGATGCGATTACTTCACTCTTTTCCGGTGAAAAGCTACCTAATGAAGCAAAAAACCAGATCACTGAGTTGTTGTCTGAACAAGACGTAGAACCACTTTTCCGTATTATTGAAAGTGAAGCGGACGAAGAAGCTAAAGCGTCGGCACGCCAAGAGCTGATCGATAACTTGATGGATCGTCATGGTACAGGGCGTGTTTTGTTCCGTAACACGCGCGCGGCCATCAAAGGCTTCCCTACGCGTAACGTGCATCTGATGCCAATGGATATTCCACCGCAATACACTACATCAATGCGTGTTGCTGGAATGATTGGCGGTAAGATGAGTTCTGAAGCACGTGCGATGAAGAACCTTTACCCGGAAGAAATTTTCCAAGAATTTGAAGGCGATGACGCGAGCTGGTGGCAGTTTGACTCGCGTGTGAATTGGTTGCTTGAAAAAGTAAAAGAGAAGCGCAGCGAGAAAATCCTCGTGATTGCTTCTCGTGCGAGTACCGCACTGCAATTGGAGCAAGCACTGCGTGAGCGTGAAGGTATCCGCGCCACCGTTTTCCACGAAGGTATGTCGATTCTTGAACGTGACAAAGCGGCGGCTTACTTTGCGCAAGAAGAAGGTGGAGCACAAGTTCTTATCTGTAGCGAAATCGGCTCTGAAGGTCGTAACTTCCAGTTTGCCAACCAACTTGTCATGTTTGACTTGCCATTCAACCCAGACTTGCTTGAGCAACGTATTGGTCGTTTGGACCGTATCGGTCAAAATCGCGATATCGACATTCATGTTCCTTACCTGAAAGGCACATCGCAAGCGATCCTAGCACGTTGGTTCGATGAAGGCCTGAACGCTTTTGCGGAAACCTGCCCAACAGGCCGTGCTGTTTACGATAAGTACTCCGATGATCTGATTGAAATTCTTGCCTCTGGTGATACCAGCACGCTAGATGAGATCATTGAAGCGTCAGCAAAAATGAATAAAGAGCTGAAATCCCAATTGGAGCAAGGCCGTGATCGCCTATTAGAAATGCATTCAAATGGCGGGGAAAAAGCACAACAAATCGTTGAGAAAATTGAATCAACCGACGGCGATACCAATCTGGTCACCTTCGCACTTTCTCTTTTTGACACGATTGGCTTGAATCAAGACGATAAAGGTGAAAACGCCCTGATTGTGACCCCATCTGAGCACATGATGGTGCCAAGCTACCCAGGTCTGCCATACGAAGGAGCGACGATCACGTTTGATCGTGATACAGCGTTATCTCGTGAAGATATGCACTTTATCAGTTGGGAACACCCAATGATCCAGGGTGGTATCGATCTTCTTATGAGTGAAGGGGTGGGGACGTCTGCGGTATCTCTATTGAAAAACAAAGCGTTACCAGTCGGGACTATTCTTCTTGAGTTGATTTACGCGGTAGATGCGCAAGCGCCAAAACGCAGTGGTATCGCGCGCTTCTTACCGAAAACGCCAATCCGTTTAATGATGGACTCGCGTGGTAATGATTTGTCTGCTCAAGTGGAGTTTGAAAGCTTTAACCGCCAGCTCAGCCCTGTAAACCGTCACTTAGGTAGCAAGTTGGTTACGTCGGTACAGAAAGACGTACACCGCTTAATTGAAGCTGGTGATGTTCTTATTGAAGAGAAGGTCGAAGAAGTACGCAAGCAAGCTCATCAAGATATGCAGCACAGTTTGAATGCAGAGCTTGAGCGTTTGCAAGCACTGAAAGCGGTGAACCCAAATATTCGTGACGAAGAAATTGAAGCTATCGACGCACAAATTAAAGAGCTCACTGGTTACATCAACCAAGCTCAGGTTCAGCTCGACTCGCTGCGTTTGATTGTGGTGAGCCACAACTAAGTAAGTATTTATTGCTCATTAAAAAAGGTCTTCAGTTGAAGACCTTTTTCTTTATTTACGGTTTAGTTTCTTTATGCGGAATGCATTAATCACTGATAGCTATCTCATTTACATCAACCACTTCCACCAAATAAACACAGCCAAGAAGCCAAACAAGTAAATCAGGCCTGCAATCGACAACCACTTTAGTTTAGGTCCAACAGCCAAAGGCTCAGGTAACTTGGTTTTGCTCACTAATGTGTAATTTAGCAGAGCAAAGAATGGCGTGGTCATAAAGGCGAGGATCATCGCAAAGTTCAGCATAGGCAATAACGCAGAAGCCCAGAAAACCACAATACCCAATGCAAGTAAGGAGACTACCAGCATGATCGCTGAAGTGGTTTTAGGGTTAGTGTCTGGTTGCGAGCGCAGTAAGCGTTGAGAATCCGAAATAACGCGCGAATAGCCATCAATAACGGTAATCGTGCTGCCAAAGATACAGAAAAACGCAATTACCGCGATTAAGTAACGAGACCATTCGCCAATCGTTGCCGCATATAAGCCAACCAATTGGTGGGAGAAGCCAACGCCAGAGCTTTCAAGCGCAACGCCAGAACCATAAAGCATCAAAGAGCCTAGCGATACAAAGATAATGGCAAGAAACGCCGTGCCAATATAACCGACATTAAAGTCAAATAGAGCAGAGCGGTATGTTACTTCTTGCTGGCTTGATTGGCGTTTTAGCCACGCTGAGGTTAAACAGGAGATCTCAATCGGTGCAGGCATCCACCCCATTGTCACAACGATAAAACCAATAGCCGCAATAGACCAAGGTGACGGCGGCTCGAAGTTGGCCACTTGTTCAACAGGGTTACCAAAGGCGATAGAAACAGCGAGTAAAGTCGCGATGGTTAACACCGACATGATCACCTTAGATAGCGTATCGAGCGCTTTGTAATGGCCAGCAAATAATATGATCAGGCAGGTGACAATCACAATGATGCTGAGTGATGCCATTGATAGTGAAAACGGAATGAAGTAGCCCAGCAAGCTAGCGCTAAACATCAACAAAGCGGCGGTATTGATGACGGCCGATACCACGCTAAGAAATAGAAATAGCCATAGATAAGGCCGACCTAATTTCGCGTAGCCCTCAACCAAGGTGAGCCCTGTCCCCATGGTGTACTGTACGCCCGCTCGGAAAAAAGGGTATTTAAACAGGTTTACGAGCAGAATCAGTGCAGCCAATTGCCAACCATAAATCGCACCAGCCTTGGTTGATGCCACGAGGTGAGAGCCACCGACCGCAGCAGATGCCATTAATATGCCGGGGCCTAGCGAACGAAAAAATAAGGAAAGTTTGGATTGGGGTTTATCTATAACGGCGGAGTCCATTGCTTATTGTCCTTTTTATCTTATGTATCTTTCTAAAGAGATACATACCGCAGTACATGACAAGCTGAGCGATCGCCCTATACTGCGCAACGGTAATGTCTTTTAAATGCTGTGTTTTGGTGTATTTATTTTAAGTATTCTTTGCGAATATCATGCTGTGTGCATCTAGCACTCTATTCAGTTATGCGTCTTGTTGTCAAACTAAATTTACAACGTGCTATTTTTAGTTTTTATGCTAAAGGATTGACTTTGTTTTATTGGGTTGAACTTTTCTTCAGAATCCTGCATCTGGGTGCTATTTGGGTATATAATCGCGGCGTTTTTATTTTGTAGAGATCTCCCATGGCAATGCTTGAATATACCCCTCCCACCGACCCTTGGGTTGACATCGTTTTTGAGGATGACGACATTCTGGCAGTGAATAAGCCATCAGGGCTGCTGTCTGTCCCTGGTCGCCTTGCAGAGCATTACGACAGCATGTGGATCCGCCTCAAAGAGTTGCATCCAGAAATTCAAGTTGTGCATCGCTTGGATATGTCGACATCAGGGTTGATGTTGCTGGCGAAAAACAAACCCGCGGAGCGAGCATTAAAAAAGCAGTTCCAATATCGCCTCACTCACAAGGTGTATTACGCACGTGTTTGGGGGCATGTTGAGCCGCAAGAAGGGAATATTGATCTTCCATTAATTTGTGATTGGCCAAATCGTCCACGACAAAAAGTATGTTTTGACGACGGCAAACCATCTCAAACTTTATTCCAAGTAGTGAAGCGTGAAGTGCACCCTGATGGCACCCATACGACCGTTGTGCGACTACTGCCCATTACTGGTCGATCGCATCAGTTACGCGTGCATTTGATGGCGATTGGTCATGCGATTGTGGGTGATGAGTTTTATGCAAGCGAAGAGGCGTATCAGTTTTCAGAACGTTTAGAGTTGCACGCTGCGGAGCTAAGTTTTTATCATCCAGCTACGGATCAGCTGAGCAGTATTTTTGTACCCTGTGACTTTTATTCTGAAGCCGAGGCGATGATCTTTAACTATTTTTCGCCAGAGCGTACATTGCCTGATTATAAAACGTTGCCACACCCTTAATGCCAATTGCACTCAACAACGGTTCTTTCTAGTTCGCTATTTTTGGCTATTTCGTTACTGTGGTTGATGTATCCTGTCTTTCAGCCGTGAACAAGGAGTTGTTATGTCTTTGCCAAGCATCGTATTTTTAGACCGAGCGACCATCCCAGAACATATTGAGATCCCACGACCTGGCTTTCCGCACCACTGGCGTGAGTACGACCTAACTGCGCCTGGGCAGGTAATAGAAAGGTTAGCAGATGCCGATATCGTGATTAGCAATAAAGTCGTGCTTGACCAACATGTATTAGAGCAACTACCAAAATTACGGATGATCGCGGTTGCCGCAACTGGTTTTAACAACGTCGATGTGAACTACTGTGCTAATAATGGTATTGCGGTTGCTAATGTACGTGGTTACGCGACGCGTTCGGTGCCCGAGCACGTGATGGCAATGTTATTCGCTTTAAGACGAAATTTATTTGGGTACCACCAAGATATTGCCGCAGGTGAGTGGCAGCGTAACCAGCAGTTTTGTTTTTTTACTCACCCAATCGGGGATATTGGTGGTAGCACGTTAGGTGTTGTTGGTAGTGGGGCACTAGGGCAAGCGACGGCGAATCTGGCTCAAGCGTTAGGAATGACCGTGTTGTTTTCTGAGCGTAAAGGGGCGGCAGAATGTAGACCAGGTTATGTGTCGTTTGAGGAAGTATTAAAACGCTCCGATGCGCTGACTTTGCATTGCCCGCTCAACGATCATACTCAGAATTTAATTGGTCAAGCAGAGTTGAAACAAATGAAGTCCAACGCCATTTTGATTAATACAGGGCGTGGAGGTTTGGTGGATGAGAGCGCACTGGTGGATGCCTTAAAACAGCAAGAAATTGCAGCGGCTGGTTTTGATGTTTTTACACAAGAACCGGCTGATGAGAGCAATCCGCTGATTGCCAATATGAGTTTACCTAATTTGTTACTGACACCGCATGTTGCATGGGGCAGCGACTCATCTATCCAACGTTTAGCGGAAATCCTGATTGATAACATTAACGCTTTCGATCGCGGAGACCGCGTTAATCGCTTAGTGTAACGCTGACTGTAAAACCAAAGATAAAAAAAGCAGACATTGACGTCTGCTTTTTGCGTTTAAATCGAATGCTCATTGCGTGAGCCCTCGAATTAAAACTCTTCTTCGTTTAGACCTTTAAGGATCTGAAAGATTTCGCGGTACGCTTTTGCTGGTTTCCCAGCTTTTCTCTCTTTCGCTGCTTGGCGAGCAAGTTGGCGTAGACGCTGACGATCCGCTTCTGGGTACATTTCCATTACGTCATCAATGGCTTTGTCACCTTCTTCCACTACGCGATCACGCAACGCTTCAAGTTTGTGGAATACCGCCGTTAATTGAGAGTGCTTATTACGAATTTTATCCAGTGCGGCTTGGATTGGCTCTGGATCTTCGTAACGCATCAATTTACCAATACGTTGTAATTGGCGACGACGCGCTTCATTTTTAAAGCGTTGCGCGTCAGCAATTGCTTCTCGCAAATCTTCGCTCAATGGAAACTTTTCTAGAACTGAAGGTTTGAGGCCGACAAGCTCCTCACCTAGCTTTTGCAGTTCTTCCATGTCTCGCTTCATCTCGGATTTACTTACCCAGATGATCTCTTCTTCTGGTTCCCATGGCGCTTTTTGATTCTTACGTGCCATTTCAGTTGCCTGTGTTTTGATTAATATTATGACTATTTTAACAAGAATCATGGGGAGAAAGCGAAATTCTTGTTATCCTATTGTTCATCAAAGACAAGATGTGAAAGACAATGGATATTAAACAGCAGGTTGCTGAGCAACGTACCGAGCTAGAGCAAGCCGTCGCAAGAGCCTTAAAGCTTGCATCGGCAAAATCTGACGCCGCCGAAGTCGCAATTACTAAAAGCACTGGTTTAAGTGTTTCAACTCGTATGGGTGAAGTAGAAAATGTCGAGTTCAACAGCGATGGTGCGCTGGGCATTACCGTTTACCGAGGTCAACGCAAAGGCAGTGCTTCCACGTCTGATTTAAGTGAAGCTGCAATCGAGCAAACCGTTATAGCGGCGCTAGATATTGCACATTACACATCTGAAGACCCATTTGCAGGCCCTGCAGCGAAAGAATACATGGTGCAAGAGATCCCTGAGCTTGATCTTTTCCACCCTGACGCACCCGATCCAGACTATGCTGCCGATGTGGCGATTGCCGCTGAGAAAGAAGCGCTAAGTTATAACAGTGCAATCAAGCAAAGTGATGGCGCGAGTTATGATAGTCATTACGGCGTGAAAGTGTATGGCAATAGCCATGGCTTATTAGCTAGTTATGCGTCTAGCCGCCATAGTACTAGCTGTTGTGTAATTGGCGTTGGTCAAAACGGCGAGATGGAACGTGATTACAGCTACACCGTGGCACGTCATCGTGATGACTTATGGACCCCAGAAACGGTGGGTCGTAAGGCGGCAGAGAATACGGTTAACCGCTTAGATGCGCAGCGTCTAAAAACAGGTCAATACCCAATCATGTTTGCGGCTGATGTTGCGACAGGCTTGATTGGCCATCTCGTTATGGCGATCAGCGGTGGTAACCTGTACCGAAAATCTTCTTTCTTACTTGACCATCTAGGCAAACAAGTGCTTCCTGAATGGTTCAATATCTCAGAACGTCCGCATGTATTGCGTGGTTTGGCATCAAGTCCATTCGATAGTGAAGGTGTGTACACTCAAGACCGTGAGATCATTACCGACGGTGTGCTAGCAACTTATCTGTTAACCAGTTATGCCGCACGTAAAATGAAGATGACGCCGACAGGTCACGCTGGTGGGATTCATAACTGGTACGTGAAGTCGACAGGCCAAAACTTCGAACAAATGCTTAAAGAGCTCGGTACTGGTCTTCTAGTGACAGAGGTTATGGGACAAGGTGTGAACGTGGTAACGGGTGATTACTCTCGCGGTGCCGCAGGCTTCTGGGTTGAGAACGGCGAGATCCAATACCCAGTATCAGAAATTACCATCGCAGGTAATCTAAAAGACATGTTCACCAAGATTGTAGCGGTTGGTAGTGATATTGAAACGCGCTCACAAATCCAAACGGGCTCTATCCTACTGGATACCATGAAAGTGGCGGGTGAATAAGCTTTTCTAGCAATTCAGAATCAAAAAAGCCTGATGTGTTCATCAGGCTTTTTCGTTTTTGCTGTTAGGTAATCAGTATTGTGGCAAGCCCTAAGAAGACAGATAAACCAATCACATCCGTCACTGTTGTTAATGCCATACCACCAGCTAAAGCGGGATCGATGTTCATTTTTTTCAATAGGATTGGAATCGTTACTCCGGCAATACCTGCGACCAATAAGTTGGTCAGCATGGCGGCGGAAATGATTCCTCCGAGCATCCAGTTACCTTTCCAAGCAACAACAATACCACCAATAATTAGCGCCCACATGATGCCGTTAAGTAAGCCGATCGAGGCTTCTTTCATTAACAGTTCGCGTTTGTTTGAGTCTCCGATATGACCAAGAGCAAGACCACGAATCACTAGTGCGACGGTTTGGTTACCAGCGACACCACCCATGGACGGAACAATCGTCATCAATACCGCAATGGCGGCCATTTGGTCTAATGTGGCCTCAAACATGTTAGAAACGGAAGCAGCAGCAAGGGCGGCTAATACGTTAGCGCCAAGCCAGATACTGCGTTTGCGAGCTGATTTTACAACAGGCGCGAAAGTATCTTCGTCATCGTCCATACCCGCCATACTCATCATCGAGTGTTCCGCGTCTTCACGAATAACGTCAACCACGTCATCGATGGTGATACGACCGACCAAATGCAAGTTTTCATCAACAACAGGTGCAGATACCCAATTACGGCGTTCGAACAGACTCGCAACATCTGAGTCGCTAGTATCGACGGTGATGGCCTCGTCCGCGTCTTCCATTACATCAATGATTTTTACGTCTGGCTGAGTGGTAATAAGCGTCGTGATCGGCAGTTCACCGATGAGCTTACTCTCTTCATCGATCACATACAGGGCATCCGTAGCTTCTGGAAGCTCGCCTTTCATACGTAGATAACGCAAAACTACGTCCACATCTACGTCACCACGAATTGTGATGACGTCGGTGTTCATCAGTCCACCCGCGGTGTCTTCTGGGTAGGATAGGGCGGTTTCGACCCGTAGGCGGTCAGATGAGTCCATTTGCGACAGGACTTCGCGTGACAGGTTGTCAGGCAAGCTACGCAGTACGTAAGCCACGTCATCGGTATCCATGCCTTCTGTCGCTTCTGCAAGCGCTTCTGGTGCCATTTTGGATACGAGGCTGTCTTTGACGTCTTCGTTCAGCTCGTCAAGGATTTCACCATAATCTTCAGGGTCGGTGAGTTGCCAAAGAACTTCACGGCTCTTACGTGGGGAGGCTTCTAAAAGGTGAGCGATATCCTCAGGTTCCATGTCCTGTAATTGACGACGAACATGGACGAAGCGGCCATTTTCTAGCGCTTCTGTGACTTCTTGGAGGGCTTGGTGAGCTTGGTCGAATTCAATTTGCTCTGCCATTCATTCCTCCCAATTCCTGATATTTACAATGCGTTGAATAATAACTTAATTCTAGGCGCCTTTTAATAACAACTTATGATACTAAGCAAATTTATTTATTAGGTCAGGGAAGAGAAAGATAATGGGAGGTAAGAAAAAAGCGAGTAAACTACTCGCCTTCATCAAATTTATCTTCGATCAAATGGCAAACGGCATCCAGTGCTTCTTCCGCTTGCCCACCCGTTGCGTGGATCGTGACGTATTGTCCTTGAGCGGACTCTAGCATTAACAGGCCCATTACGCTGTCTGCTGTGGCGGTTTTGTCTTCTTCATTGTCGATGGTGATGACCGCTTCAAAGCTCTGTGCCAGTTCGACCAGTTTGACTGCTGCACGAGCATGTAAGCCAAGGCGGTTTTGAATCAATACTTTACGACTTAACTCCACGGCTACTCCTTAGCGTTTTTCTCTAGTGAGGTATGGCGAATTTGTACTTGGTGTCCTTTGTTGGCGAAGTATTCACCGATTTGCTGAGTTAAGTACACCGAGCGGTGCTTACCACCAGTACAACCGATTGCAACGGTCAGGTAGCTGCGGTTGTTTTTCTCAAGCAGAGGTAACCAATTCTCTATAAAGCTTTCAATTTGATATTTCAAACTTAACACCGATTGGTGTTGCTCTAAAAATGCGGCGATAGGAGCATCCAGACCTGTAAGCGGGCGTAGTGCTGGTTCCCAATGTGGGTTAGGTAAGAAGCGAACGTCGAATACGTAATCGGCATCGGAAGGCAGGCCGTATTTAAAACCAAAAGACTCAAATACCATAACGAGCCCTTTGCGATCTCTGCCTTCAACGCGCATACGCACGGTTTCACTCAATTCATGCAAAGACTGCCCACTACTATTTAGGACCAGATCTGCATGCGCTTTGAGTGGCGTCAAAATTTGCTTCTCACGCTCGATGGCTTGATCGAGCGAGAGGGAGGTGCCACCTAAAGATAACGGGTGAATTCGGCGTGTTTCGCTGTAGCGTTTGAGTAGCGTTTCTTTATTGGCGTCCAAGAAAAGCACGGTCACATCAAGCTCAGTTTTTAACTGTTCTAGTGTACTCGTCAGTTCTTTTAGCTTTTTAGGAATATTACGAATATCAATGCTGACTGCAACATTCTGTTTGCTGTCAGCAACAGAATGAACAAATGCGTCCAGCAAGTTAACTGGCAGGTTATCAACACAGTAGTAACCTAAGTCTTCCAGTACACGAAGCGCAATACTTTTACCGGCACCTGAGTGCCCGCTAACAACGATTAGTCGCATGGAGTTAGTCCTGCTTATTGGTGAATCATGATGTCGTAAAGTTCTTCATCACTCTGAGCATTACGCAGTAGTTTTAATACTTGCTTATCGCTCAGACGTTCTGCCATAGAGGATAGAGTCTTGAGGTGCTCTTTGCACTGTTCTTCTGGTACAAGGAGCGCAAAAAGAAGATCGACAGGTCGATTGTCAATCGCATCAAATTCGATTGCTTCATCACATTGCAGTAAGACAGCAATGGCCTTGTCGCTTGATTGCATTCTCGCGTGAGGGATCGCAATACCGTTTCCGATACCGGTACTGCCCATTTTTTCTCTATTGAGCATGCATTCGAACAGCTCGGTAGAATCTTGGCCCGTTTGATCAGCCACGATACGGCTGATCATTTCAAGGGCGCGTTTTTTACTCGTGCAGTGGACCGCACTTTTGGTGCAGTCCAATGACAGTATTTCGCTCAGTTGCATGATTAATGACTGTTTAGTTTTTCTTTGTGCTTATTAAGTTGGCGAACCAATTTATCTACCAGCGAATCGATCGCGGCATACATATTTTCGTCATCGGCTGATGCGTGGATTTCGCCTTGATTTATGTGAAGCGTAGCTTCCGCGATTTGAGTAATTTTTTCAACTTTTAGTACAACATGCACTTGATTGATATGGTCGAAGAACCTTTCGAGCTTCTGAAACTTAGAATTTACATAGTCTTGCATTGAATCGGTAAGATCAACGTGATGGCCTTGAATATTGATTTGCATAGACTTTCCTTTTCAGTTAGTGCCTTATAATAGGCGTTTACGCTGACTTGAAGGGGCAATTCCCAAGGATTCGCGATATTTGGCTATCGTACGTCTTGCGACCTGAATCCCTTGGTCAGCCAGAAGAGCAGCAATCTTGCTATCACTCAGTGGTTTGGCAGTATTCTCTGCTGCGACCAGTTTTTTAATGAGTGCACGAATTGCTGTTGACGAACATTCTCCGCCGTTGTCAGTACTAACATGGCTAGAGAAGAAGTACTTCAATTCAAAAATACCACGTGGTGTATGCATAAACTTTTGCGTTGTTACACGAGAAATCGTGGATTCATGCATGTCCACAGCCAAAGCGACATCATTGAGTACCATTGGCTTCATGGCTTCCTCACCATACTCGAAGAAATCTTGTTGATGTTCAACAATACATCTTGCAACTTTGAGTAGCGTCTCGTTTCTACTCTCTAAGCTCTTAATTAACCATTTTGCCTCTTGCAAATTGCTGCGGATGTACTGGCTATCCGCGCTATTACCTTTGCCTAATTGAGCATATTGTTGATTTACTTTTAATTTTGGCACGCTATCCGGGTTTATAGAAACGGTCCATTTGCCATTGTCTTTAAAAACGGATACGTCTGGGATTACGTACTCGGTATCATCAGGAGTGATGCGACTACCTGGACGAGGATCTAACTGTTGGATAAGCTTTAAGACTTCACGAAGATCGGCTTCTTTCAGCTTAGTCTCTTTGATGACGAGCTTGTAGTCACGGTTGCCTAGGTGATCAATATGATCCGCAAGTATCATTTTGGCTTCAGCAAGCCATGGCGTGTCTTCTGGGAAGGTCGTCAGTTGCAGTAACAAACATTCTTGTAAGTTACGCGATGCAACGCCAAGAGGATCGAATTGTTGAATGCGTTTACGAACGGCTTCTACTTCGTCTAACTCTATCTCTTCATTATCGAAGCTCTCATGAATCTCTTCAGGCGACAAAGTTAAATAGCCGTAGTCGTCAACAGCGTCAATAATCGCTAATGCAATCGTGCGGTCGGTTTCACTGAATGGTGTTAGGTCAAGCTGCCACATGAGGTAATCATGTAATGATTCAGTGGTTTCGCCCTGGTAGACGGGCATATCATCATCAAGAGCTAAGCCAGTGCTACCAGTATTCGCGCTGTAGACGTCATCCCAAGTCGTGTCGATTTCAAGTTCAGAGCTAATTTCTGATTTCTCTATCACATCGGAGCTATCTGGAACGTCAATTTCTGTTGGTTCGCTAGCACTGTTGCTATCAGCAGCCTCGACCGCTGACTTATCTTCACCGTTTGCTAGAGGCTCGTCTTGGCCTTCTTCAACTTCCAATAATGGGTTTGAGTCCAACGCTTCTTGGATTTCTTGTTGAAGATCGAGTGTCGACAATTGCAATAAGCGAATCGCTTGCTGCAACTGTGGCGTCATGGCTAACTGCTGACCTAGCTTGAGTTGTAATGAAGGTTTCATTCAGTGTTACTTACCTTGTAATGCTCAGAATCTTACCGTTCCTAATATAATCATAGACGGAATTGTTCGCCGAGATAAACTTGTTTCACCTGTTCATTATTGAGAACTTCTGCCGGAGTTCCCGATGCAATTAGGTGCCCTTGGCTCACGATATAGGCTTTTTCACATACGTCCAGTGTTTCACGTACATTATGGTCAGTGATTAACACTCCGAGACCACGATCGCGCAGATGCTCAATGATTTTCTTGATGTCATTAACCGAAATTGGGTCAACACCAGCGAAAGGTTCATCCAATAAAATGAACTGAGGGTTGGCCGCTAAAGCTCGAGCGATTTCCACCCTGCGTCGCTCACCCCCTGATAGTGCCATACCAGCACTGGTTCTGATGTGCTGGATGTGGAATTCTTCCAACAAATCTTCCAGTTTATCTTGGCGCTCTTCCCTCGTCATTTCTTGACGAGTTTCAAGTACGGCCATGATGTTATCTTCTACTGAAAGCTTACGGAAAATCGACGCTTCTTGCGGAAGATAGCCAATGCCAAGTCGTGAACGGCTATGCATCGGCAAAATACTGATGTCATTGTCGTCAATGGTAATGGTGCCTTCATCGCGAGGTACTAAGCCGACAATCATGTAAAACGAGGTGGTTTTACCCGCACCGTTTGGACCGAGCAGCCCAACAATCTGACCAGATTCAACTTCTAAGCTAACATCAGTGACGACTTTGCGTTTTTTGTAGCTTTTCGCCAAGTTTTTCGCACTCAGTACTGCCATATTAGTTCTCTATCTGATTGGGTTGCAAAATGGTCGTAACGCGCTCTTCCTTAGAGCTATCTGCGACTAGCTTTTGTTTACCAATTTGGTAACGAATCGAAGAACCTTTGATGGTGTTGTTGTCTTGCGCCAGCTGCGCTTGACCTTTCATGGTCAGTTCGTCTGTAGAAATACGGTAATCCAACTCCGTAGCTTGACCACTAAGTGTTTTACCATCGTCCATCAGCTGAGAAAACTTCGCAGGTTTACCAAATGCTTGAATCTGTTTAATTGCTTCGGTTTTAGGATCGCGAGTTACCACGATTCTATCAGCATCGATATTGATGCTCCCTTGCTTAAGAGATACATCGCCTTCAAAAACAACCTGGTTACTCTTCATATCCACCTGTTGGGTGTCAGAGTTTATGTAAACCGGCTGTTGAGTATCCGACTTGAGTGCCAGCGCTTGAGGCGCCGCCAATACCAGTGCCAGTAGGCTAAGGTGTAACGGTTTCATATCGACCTTGAACTTCATCTGTCAGAGTCGCAGTATGCTGTTTTAAGTTGCCTTGCATTGCGCCTCCAGTAGTTTCAAATTGTGGTCCAACCAACATCACTTGTTGGTCAGCTTTAAAATCACGATTGGTTAGATTAATGACCAATTTGTCTGTTGCCATGGTATCAAAACTCGCACCAGGCAGAAGGTTTTGCATTAAGACTTTGTCATATAAAGTCAAAACTTGGTCTTCATCTAACACTGCTCTTGTGGCAGTCACCTTCCATTCAATGACGCTACCTTCACGGTAAACCATCAAAGTCGGGTTATTAAAAATAGTATCTCCACTCTTAGCATAATGGTCTAAGTTAGTGGAGCGAATGATGTAACTGCGGACACCATCTTCACCGTAGGTGATGTTTTCTAATCCAGAACCACTGAACATGGGCAGTTCAGAATCTGGTGCTACTTGAATTGCGTCGTTGCCTTTAGGGGTTAGTAGGTAATAACCGCACCACGCTACAACGAAGATCAAGAGCAAATAAATAAGGCGAGTAAAACTCATATAATGAAGGCCTATCGTTTAGCTCAGTACTTCCCTGACCATTGCCTTTATTCGTCTAATAAATGATTTAAATGTTTGTGCTGATATTACATCACGCCAGCTTTTAGTAAATCGTGCATGTTCAGTGCACCCACAATTTTTTCGTCTTTACATAAAATCAGAGCGTTAATGTTTTTATTCTGCATCAAGTTCAAACCTTCAACCGCCAGCATATCAGGGTGTGCTGTGGTTGGGTTTGTCGTCATGACCTCGCCAATTGCCGTCGTATGAATATCGATACGCTTGTCTAAGGTACGACGTAAATCACCATCGGTGAATATACCAAGCATAGCATCGTGCTCATCGACGATGGCTGTCATGCCTAACCCCTTTTCTGAAATTTCAAGCAGGGCATCACGAATTAATGCGTCAGGAGAAACTTTAGGTAACGCTTCTCCAAAGTGCATAATATCAGACAACTTAAGTAGCAGTTTTCTCCCCAGTGCACCACCTGGGTGAGATAGGGCAAAATCTTCGGCAGAAAAACCACGAGCTTGAAGCAGAGCTACGGCTAATGCATCTCCCATCACTAATGTGGCAGTCGTACTGCTAGTTGGCGCCAGGCCTAACGGACAAGCTTCTTGAGGTACCGTAATTTGCAGGTGTAAGTCAGACAGCTTGGCCATATTTGATTCTGGCTTACCTGTCATGCTGATGATCTTAATATTCAGGCGCTTTAATACTGGAAATAGAGACAGAATTTCGTTTGATTCACCAGAGTTAGAAATTGCCAGCACAATGTCACCAGGGCTAATCATACCCAAGTCACCATGTGCGGCTTCGCCTGGATGAACGAAAAACGCCGAAGTCCCAGTGCTTGCCAGAGTGGCGGCAATCTTGTTACCAATATGGCCTGACTTGCCAATACCCATAACGACAACTTTGCCGTTGTTGGAAAGGATAAGTTCACACGCTTTTTCAAATTGATCATCAAAGTAGGTATCTAGCTCTTGCAGAGCAGCAACTTCGATATCAAGAACTTGTTTAGCAGCAGCGCGAAAATCAAATTGATTGGACATATCAGATCTCTACTTATTGATCGTGGTAATTAAGCGGTCATGTTTGCGAATAAGTACACTTGGTAACCTAAGAAGCACACAAACAAGATGGCACCTTCAATACGGTTAATACTGCGTGATTTACCCAAACACATCGCGACAAGTAACAATGAAACGCCTAACATGACCCAGAAGTCACGTCCCATCGCGTACTCACTGAGCACCGATGGATTAATGATGCCAGGAATCCCCATTACCGCCAGAATGTTAAACACATTCGAACCGATAATGTTACCGACAGCCATGTCGTCTTCACCCTTTAAAACTCCCGCAAGTGATGCGGCTAGTTCTGGCAGGCTAGTGCCAATGGCGATAATAGTTAGACCGATAACAAGGTCGCTCATACCAAAGTGTTTAGCAATAATTACCGCGTTATCAACCAGCATGCTGGCTGCCAAAGGAAGCAGTATCAAGCCAATAACCACCCACATGATTGCTTTAGGGTTACTGACGCCTTCTGGGATCTCTGACTCTTGGTCATCAAGAAAAACATCACCTGATTTTTGCTCTTTGCGGCTGATTTGCAACATAGCAAATAAAAATGCCCCAAAGAGTACAAACAATAAGACACCCTCATAAAAACCGAGATGGCTATTCCAAAGCAGAATACCAGCGAGTACGGTTACGGCTATCATGAGTGGAAGTTCTCGGCGGATGACGGCGGAGCTAATCGACAAAGGCTTGATCAGCGCTGTAATACCTAGGATTAACGCAATGTTCGCTATGTTTGAGCCTAATACGTTACCCACCGCTGTATCTGTTTTGCCATCCCAAGCAGCGGTTGCAGATACCATCATCTCAGGGGCGGATGAGCCCATCGCGAGGATTGTCATGCCAATGACAAGCGGGGAAATACCGACGTTGCGGGCTATCGCTGCAGAGCCAAAAACAAGTTTATCTGCACTCCAAACAAGCAAAACAAGACCGACTATAAGCAACGCAACGGCTTCGAGCATGAGAATTCCTAAGTATTAAATAAGTAAAATGAATAACCGCTAATTTTGACCTTTTGCGGCCTAAAATGGAAGATAAACGAAGAATAAATTAAAGGTTAGTAACGAAAATGTATGTAAATCTCACTCATTTAAATGAGCAATTCTGGTCTAGGATTTAAACACTTCGTGCTAATTCGGTCATAAACCATGAGAAATTGCAGGGATATACTCGACTTTATTTAATTGAACAGTGCTTTAAATTCAACGCCAATGTGCTTATGATTGCAGCCTAATAAATGTACCGACGTTACTTTATTAAACGTAGAATTCAACTCCGATGAGTATCTGCTTGATGATTCCGTGAGTTGCAACGCTCCTACAGTAGAAGAGATGATATGTCGAACAACGATTTAGTCACCGTGAACAACCTCACTTTTTCACGGGGAGAACGCATGATCTTTGATGATATTGATCTGCATGTTCCTGAGGGCAAAGTGACGGCCATTATGGGACCATCGGGAATTGGTAAAACAACACTGCTGCGTTTGATTGGTGGTCAGTTGTATCCCGAGCAAGGAGAGATCTGGTTTGATGGCGACAATATTCCCTCTCTCTCGCGTAAAAAACTCTACCATGCTCGAAAGAAAATGAGCATGTTGTTCCAGTCAGGGGCTTTATTCACTGATTTGAATGTTTTTGATAATGTCGCCTTTCCATTGAGAGAGCATACCGATTTATCGGAAGATTTGATTCGCACCATGGTGTTACTCAAGCTCGAAGCTGTCGGTCTGCGCGGCGCGGCGCAATTAATGCCGAGTGAGCTTTCAGGTGGTATGGCAAGACGCGCTGCTTTGGCTCGTGCAATCGCACTTGATCCTGACCTGATCATGTACGATGAGCCGTTTGTGGGGCAAGACCCAATCACTATGGGCGTTTTGGTTGAGCTAATTAGCAATCTAAACCAAGCGTTAGGTTTGACCTCTATTGTGGTTTCTCACGACGTACCTGAAGTCATGAGTATTGCTGACTGGGTATACCTGATGGCCGATGGAAAAATCATCGCCTATGGTACGCCAGAAGAGCTGACTCAAAACTCTGATCCTCGTGTCCAGCAGTTCTTACAAGGTGATGCCGACGGTCCTGTACCGTTTCGTTTCCCTTCTCAAAGTATCGAAAAGGACTTATTTGATGGTCGATAACTTCATTCACTTTGTCGCCTCGCTGGGTCGACGCACGCTTTCTATTTGCGGAGCATTTGGTCGTGCGACTTTCATGTTGATTGGGGCGCTATTTTCTAAGCCACAACCGATCAGAAGCTTTCCTCTGCTTGTTAAGCAACTTTATTCTGTTGGTGTTCAGTCGCTGGCGATCATCGTCGTATCTGGTCTGTTCATTGGAATGGTTTTGAGTCTACAAGGCTATGTTGTGTTGGTGGATTACGGCGCAGAAGGCAGTTTGGGGCAAATGGTAGCGCTTTCGTTACTCCGTGAATTAGGACCCGTTGTTACTGCACTTTTGTTTGCTGGTCGTGCCGGTTCTGCGTTAACCGCAGAGATAGGTCTAATGAAAGCAACGGAACAACTGTCTAGCCTTGAAATGATGGCGGTAGACCCATTGAAACGAGTGATTGCACCACGGTTTTGGGCTGGGGTTATCTCAATGCCTTTACTGGCTATGATTTTCATGGCTGTGGGAATTTGGGGCGCTCAGCTTGTTGGTGTTGACTGGAAAGGCGTTGATCACGGCAGTTTTTGGTCAGCGATGCAGTCCTCTGTTGAGCTAGGGCAAGACATTGGTAACAGTATGATCAAATGTTTTGCGTTTGCAATTACGGTTACTTGGGTCGCTCTATTTAACGGTTATGATGCTATTCCAACATCGGAAGGGATCAGCCGAGCAACTACGCGCACTGTTGTGCATTCTTCTTTAGCAGTACTAGGATTAGACTTTGTACTGACCGCATTGATGTTTGGGAATTAATCATGCAACAAACACGTAAAACTGAATTATGGGTTGGCAGCTTTGTATTAGCGGGAATTTGCGCGATTCTTGTGATGATTTTTCAAGTTGCTGACGTAAAAAGCATTGGCTCTGGTGATACTTATACCCTCAAAGCCGAGTTCGATAATATTGGCAGTTTAAAAGTTCGTTCGCCCGTAAAAGTGGGGGGCGTTGTGATTGGTCGAGTAAGTAGTATTTCGCTTAACCCAGACAACTTATTGCCAGTTGTAACACTATCTATCAATAGCAAATACAATCAGTTCCCAGAAACGTCGAGCGTACAAATTTTGACATCTGGCCTGATTGGTGAGCAATACATTGGTTTAGTACCTGGCTTCGTTTTTGATGATGAAGTCATGCTGGTGGATGGTGATACCATCGAAGACACCAAATCGGCGCTTGTGCTTGAAGACTTAATTGGTCAAGTACTATACAGCGTAGGTGGTTCAGACGACTCAAGTAAGGAATAACTATGTTAGCGAGATTACTACTTTCAGTTTGTGCTGTGTTTAGCGTCTTTGGAACAACAGCAGCAGAGGTGGATAAAACTGAACCTTATAAGATGATGAAGCAGGTAGCTGAAGTCACGTTCGAAAGATTGAAAGCCGAACAGCCGAAAATCAAACAAGATCCAAATTTACTTAAAGTGATCGTTGAAGAAGAGCTAATGCCTTACGTCAACTACCGCTATGCAGGGTTAAAACTTCTTGGTCCAAACTTAAAAGGTGCTAAGCGTGAAGATGTACTTGAGTTTATCGATGCATTTCGTGCGTACCTAATTGCGTCTTATGCACAAGTGTTGACGCAATACTCTGACCAAAAAATTGAGTTTGGTCCTGAGCCTAGCATTGATGACTCTAAGCGTATTACAAGCATTAAAGTTGATATCATCGATACTCCGCGTCCAAACATCAAACTTGAGTTTAAACTGCGTAAAGACAACCAGTCTGGTGAGTGGGAAGCATTCGATATGATTGCAGAGGGCATTAGTTTGCTTTCTAGTAAACAATCCGAATGGAACAGTAAAATTCGTCAAGAAGGTATTCTATCTGTTGCTAAAGACCTAGAAAAATTGGCCGCAGAACCGATCCGCTTCGAGGCGAAGAAATAATGGCCCAGACTCCCGCTCAGTGGCAATTGGATCAAAACATTCTTAAGCTAACAGGGGCACTTGATAGAGATACAGTGCCTTCATTGTGGGCGTATGCACAGCAATGGCAACCTGCTCAATCGGAGCTGGAATGCTCGCTAAAAGAGATAGAGCGCGTCGACTTTGCAGGAATGGTGATGTTAATCCACTTATTAGAGCATGCAAAAAAGCAAAACTGTCATATAATGCTCAGTTTCGTGCCGGCGCAACTGCGCACTTTGTTTCAACTGAGCAATGTTGAATCTTTAGTGGCCAAACACATACAGAATTATCAGGGGTAAATTGTGGATAGCGCAAAAGTACAACAGTTATTAGAAGAAGCACTAAACCTTCAAGAAGTGCATGTGAAAGGTGAAGGTAGCCACTATGAAGTGGTTGCTGTTGATGCTTGTTTCGATGGAATGAGCCGCGTTAAGAAGCAGCAGCTAATTTATGCTCCTCTGATGGAATACATCCAGCGTAACGACATTCACGCATTATCAATCAAAGCGTTCACACCAGAAGAGTGGGCTCGTGATAAGAAATTGATGTCGCTTTAAGGTTTATTGATGGAAAAGTTTCGAGTTATTGGGTCAGATAAACCACTAGTTGGTGAAGTGACCATTTCAGGTGCAAAAAACGCAGCACTGCCGATTTTATTTGCGTCTATCTTGGCGGAAGAGCCAGTAGAAGTGGCAAACGTACCACACCTTCGTGATATCGATACAACCATGGAATTGCTTAAGCGTTTAGGCGCGAAAGTAAGCCGCAATGGCTCTGTTCATGTTGATCCAAGCAGTATTACAGAATACTGTGCGCCTTATGACTTGGTGAAAACCATGCGTGCTTCTATTTGGGCTTTGGGTCCTTTGGTGGCGCGCTTTGGTCAAGGTCAGGTTTCTTTACCAGGCGGTTGTGCTATTGGCGCTCGTCCTGTGGATCTGCATATTTCTGGTTTAGAGCAGCTTGGCGCAACCATTACATTAGAAGATGGTTATGTGAAAGCAGAAGTGGATGGTCGTCTAAAAGGCGCGCACATCGTGATGGATAAAGTCAGCGTAGGCGCGACGATCACCATCATGTGTGCCGCTGCGCTGGCGGAAGGCACAACAACACTAG
The DNA here is from genome assembly GCF_033340155.1 of Vibrio sp. 1562. Taxonomy (NCBI): domain Bacteria; kingdom Pseudomonadati; phylum Pseudomonadota; class Gammaproteobacteria; order Vibrionales; family Vibrionaceae; genus Vibrio; species Vibrio sp. 1562. The sequence goes on along the minus strand of NZ_JAWOVY010000021.1, from coordinate 29,551 downwards.
ATAACGCTGCGCGTGAGCCTGAAATCGTCGATACCGCTGATTTCCTAAATAAGCTTGGCGCAAAAATCTCTGGCGCTGGCACAGATACCATTACGATTGAAGGTGTTGAGCGCCTAGGCGGTTGTAAACACAACGTGGTTGCTGACCGTATTGAGACGGGAACATTCCTTGTCGCAGCAGCAGTATCTGGCGGTAAAGTGGTATGTCGCAACACTAATGCTCATTTGCTTGAAGCGGTTCTCGCCAAGCTGGAAGAAGCTGGCGCGCTTGTCGAAACGGGTGAAGATTGGATCTCCGTTGATATGACCGACCGCGAGCTAAAAGCGGTAAGTGTACGTACTGCGCCACATCCTGGTTTCCCGACGGATATGCAAGCTCAATTTACGCTACTGAACATGATGGCGAAAGGTGGCGGCGTAATCACTGAGACTATCTTTGAAAACCGCTTTATGCACGTACCAGAACTCATGCGTATGGGCGCTAAAGCTGAGATCGAAGGCAATACGGTTATCTGTGGTGATGTTGAGTCACTCAGCGGTGCGCAAGTGATGGCAACCGATCTACGAGCTTCGGCTAGTTTGGTTATTGCAGGTTGCATTGCTAAAGGCGAAACCGTCGTTGATCGTATTTACCATATCGACCGTGGTTACGACAAAATCGAAAATAAACTGGCTGCACTTGGCGCAAATATTGAGCGAGTGAGCTAGGCAAGTTAAACTGCACCGCAGGTAACTTGGATATCAAGAGAGCCGAAACCTGAGTTTCGGCTTTTTTATATCACTCTCATGACCATATTTTCCCTTTATGGAAAGAGAGATATTAATAGCTGTATCTGGCAAAAGCCGGTTCCTGGAGAACAAGAATGATTGCACTGTTACGTGTATTTGCTGTCGCTATCTTTGCGATTGTTATGTTTATTGGTGGTTGTGGTTACTGCCTATTAAGCCCTAGAAACCCTAAGCACGTTTTCACTTTTGGCCGTTTGTTTGCCAAGATGTCTCGTGTGTTTGGGATTAAGTTAGAGTTGCGTATCCCTGAAGATGCGTATTCACGCGGTCAACATGTTTACATTGCTAACCACCAGAACAACTGGGACATGTTTACTGTTTCTGCGGCTGTGACTCCGAAAGTTGTGACAGTAGGTAAAAAGAGCTTGGCTTGGATGCCACTGTTTGGTCAGCTTTACTGGCTTACGGGTAACATTCTGATTGACCGAGCGAATCGTTCTAAAGCAAAAGGTACTATCGATCAGGTCGTGAGCAGCATGAAAGAAAGTGATGTTTCGGTGTGGATGTTCCCAGAAGGCACGCGTTCTCGTGGGCGTGGTTTGCTTCCATTCAAAACAGGTGCTTTTCATGCGGCAATTGGTGCAGGTGTGCCAATCATTCCTATCGTATGTAGCTCGACGAATAAAATTAAGCTGAACCGTTGGAACAATGGTCATGTGATTGTTGAAATGCTACCTCCAATCAGCACTGAAGGCTATGGTAAAGAGGGCATTCGCGAGTTAGCGAATATCTGTCGTGAACAGATGAAAGAGAAGCTTGAATCGTTAGATGAAGAAGTCAAACAGCGCAACGCTGCTTAAGTTTTACTGCGATATCATCACGAAAAGACAATAAAAAACGGGTAGCCTGAGCTACCCGTTTTTTTATGTTTGTCAGCAAGTGCAATTATTTGCGAACAGCGATTGCTTCAATCTCGATGCCAACATCTTTTGGTAGGCGAGCCACTTCTACACAAGAGCGTGCAGGGTAGTTTGCTACGCCGTGCTCATCAAAGAACTTGCCGTAAACTTCGTTCACTGTGCCAAAGTCATTTAGGTCTTTAACAAAAACCGTTAGCTTTACAATATCAGATACTTTAAGACCTGAAGATTCAACTACAGCCTTTACGTTTTCTAGAGACTGACGAGCTTGTTCTGCGATATCAGCAGACACTTCACCTGTCGCTGGGTTTACTGGGATTTGGCCTGAAGTAAGAACCATGTTACCTAGATCTACGCCTTGAACGTAAGGACCGATTGCTGCTGGTGCAGACTCAGTGTGAAGTACTTTCGTCATTTGATTTTTTCCATCAGTTGTAGGGAATAAAGATTCTCAGTTTGCCTCTAAACCCTCGGTAGGTAAAGAGCAAAATACCCTGACATTACAGGGTATTTTAAACGTATCACAGCCTAGTCGTGCGGCGTGTTTATCGCTCGGTTACGATCTCGCGTGAGAACACTTTCTCGCAGTATTTACACTTTAGGCGGATTTCTTGTTTCTTCTCGAACACGCTAAAGCTGCTTTCTACTGGTTCATTATGAGAAATACAGTTTGAATTCGGGCATTCAAATACATCATTGATGCGCTCAGGAAGCTCTAATGCGAGCTTTTTCACCACTTCATAATTCTCGATTTGATTCACGGTCGCGTGAGGAGCATACAACGCTAGCTTGCTCGCTTGCTCTTCATTGATAAACACATTTTCGATTTTGAGTAGATCTTTATGACCGAGTGCTGATGATGGCAAGTTCAGTCCAATCGTTACGCGTTGTGATGAATTGTGCATATCGAACAGTCTTAATACTTTGATGCCGATTTGCGCAGGGATGTGGTCGATGACCGTACCATTTTTGATTGCTTCTACCTGCAATTGAGTTTCTTTAGCCATGATTTCTCCCCTCGATTACAGTGTTTCGTTTAGAACAAGCGCCAGCAGTGCTTGGCGAGCATACACGCCATTTTGAGCTTGCTGGAAGAAGTAAGCATGAGGCGTTTTATCAACATCAGTTGTAATTTCATCCACACGTGGTAGTGGGTGCAGTACTTTCAAGTTCTCACGCGCGCCTTCTAGTAGTGCCGCCGTTAGGATGTAAGCCGACTTAATATGTGCGTATTCCGATTCGTCAAAGCGTTCTTTCTGTACGCGTGTCATGTACAGAATATCCAGTTCAGGAATCACACTTTCCATGTCTGTGTGTAGGCTATATTGAATGCCAGCTTCGTCTAGTTCTTCGCAGATGTAATCTGGCATTGCCAGCGCATCTGGTGCAACAAAGAAGAAGCGGATGTTGTTAAACTTTGCTAAGGCTTGAGTCAGTGAGTGCACTGTGCGGCCATATTTTAGGTCACCTACGAATGCGACGTTCAGGTTGTCTAGACGCCCTTGTGTTTCCGCGATGGTGTATAGGTCGAGTAGCGTTTGAGTTGGGTGTTGGTTTGCACCGTCGCCCGCGTTGATCACTGGCACGCCATTTGAAAATTCAGATGCCAAGCGAGCGGCGCCTTCTTGTGGATGACGCATCACAAAGGCATCGACGTAAGAAGAGATGACTTGTACTGAATCTGCGAGTGTTTCGCCTTTCTTCGCCAGAGAGGTATTACCATCATTATCAAAGCCAATCACGTCACCACCAATGCGCTGAATCGCTGTTTCAAACGATAAACGTGTACGTGTTGATGGTTCAAAGAAACAACTTGCAACGACTTTGTTTTTAATCAGTTCTGGTCGAGGTGCTTTTTTAAGGCTACCTGCTGTTTCTACGATAAGTTCCAGTTCTTCGCGTGAAAGCTCTGGAATAGAGATGATGTGCTTCTGGTAAAGCGAGTTCGCCATGATCTTCTTCCCTATAACATTGATGACTACATCCAAATAACCGAAAGGAATTTTGGACATAAAAAAACCTCCCCAATGGGGAGGTTTTAAAATTCAATAGAATTAACGAAAATAACACCACGTAAGCGTAGTCGCTTAGCGAGAGCAAATCGCGTTTTTACGTCAGCAATCAGCGTGGTCATTTCTTAATCCTCAGACAAATTGCCGAGCATTATACGCTTAACTTTCGTGAGCGCAAGCGATTACATCATGGTTTTTATCGGCTGTTTTTGCGCACTGGTTTAGCTTCCTAGCGTCGCAACCATCACGGCTTTGATGGTATGCATACGGTTTTCAGCTTCGTCGAATACGATGGAGTATTCCGATTCAAATACCTCTTCTGTTACTTCAAGGCCTTTCATACCGTATTTTTCAGCGACTTCTTTGCCGACGGTGGTTTCATCATTGTGGAAAGCTGGAAGGCAGTGCATGAATTTCACATGTGGATTACCCGTTTGCTCAATCACGTCCATATTGATTTGATAAGGTGTCATTAACGCTACACGTTCATCCCATGCCTCGGCAGACTCACCCATAGACACCCAAACGTCGGTGTATAGGAAGTCACAACCTTTCACACCTTCCTCAACGCTTTCTGTTAACGTGATTTTTGCACCGGTTTGTTGCGCGATAGTTTGACAAGTTGCCACGAGCTCTTCTTCAGGCCAGAACGCTTTTGGCGCGACAAGGCGAATATCCATGCCCATTTTCGCTGCGCCCACCATAAGTGAGTTACCCATGTTGTTGCGCGCATCACCTAGGTAAGCGAAGGTTATTTCATGCAGCTGTTTACCACGGCCGTGCTCTTGCATGGTCAGGAAGTCAGCAAGGATCTGGGTTGGGTGGAACTCATCCGTTAAACCATTCCACACTGGAACACCAGCATAAGTACCAAGCTCTTCAACAATGGATTGGCCAAAGCCTCGGTATTCAATCCCGTCGTACATACGACCAAGAACACGAGCTGTGTCTTTCATCGATTCCTTATGACCGATCTGCGAGCCAGAAGGGCCGATGTAAGAGACTTGAGCACCTTGGTCAAAGGCAGCGACTTCAAACGCACATCGGGTACGAGTCGAAGATTTCTCAAAGATTAGTGCGATGTTTTTACCTTGAAGTTTCTTCTGCTCTGTTCCTGCATATTTAGCTTTTTTCAGCTCTGCAGACAGTTCGAGCAAAAACTGGATTTCTTTGGTTGAGAAGTCCAATAGCTTCAAAAAGTTGCGGTTACGTAAATTGAAAGCCATAGCTCGTCCCTTAGTACATGTGATTAGATTAATAGAATTTATTAAAACATATAAATGCTTTTATTGTGAATAATTATTTTTAATTAAAGCTAAAAAAGGTTGATGTATTCACATCAACCTTAGTTTTGATTCACCTAATGTAAAGGGACGAGTAAGTTATATATCGTCTCGTTCTATTGGACAGCTCATACAGCGAGCGCCACCGCGACCACGACCAAGCTCGTTACCAGGTACTGTCAGTACTTTGATGCCAGCTTTATCGTATTTTTCGTTGGTGTATACGTTGCGTTCGTAACCAATTACTACGCCCGGTTTTACAGTTAGAACGTTATTGGCATCATTCCATTGTTCGCGTTCCGCTTCATAGCTGTCGCCACCAGTGGTGATGATTTTCAGCTGATCTAAGCCAAGAGCGGACTCAATCGCGTGCAGATAGTTATGTGAGGCTTCAACATGCATTTCACCGTTGCCTTTTGGTGTTAAGCGCCATGTGTCGAGATCTTTGCGCATGATCTCTGGGTAAACAGAGAAAGTATCTACATCCATATGGGTCATCACGGTGTCTAAATGCATACATGAGCGGTGTTTAGGCAGATCAATTGCAATCACCTCGGTAGCTTGGCCTGCTTTAAATAGGCTTGCTGCAAGGTTCTCTACACCTTGTGCAGTCGTACGCTCAGACATACCGATAAGAACTGCACCTTTACCAATAACCAACACATCACCGCCTTCGACATTCGCATTATCATAATGCAGATCATCGTCACCGAAGTATTTGATAAAATCTTGGCCAGCAAAAATTGGGTGCCAACGATAAATCGCACGTAAGTGGTTTGTTTCACGTTGGCGTGCAGGCATCATCATCGGGTTAAGAGAAACGCCGCCATAAACCCAGCATGAGGTATCACGAGTAAAGAGGTGATTAGGCAGTGGCTCAATAACAAAGTCGAGAGGACGCTTCATTTTTGGCAGCATAGAAGATGAGGAGATCGGTAGCTCTGAGTAAGCTAAGCCACCTAAAAAGATGCAGGCAAGGTGTTCATCATCCATTTCTGAAAAGTATTGGCGTAGGTCTCGCGCAAAGGTTGGCCCGTAACGAAAGTCAGAAATCTGAGTGTTCAGCAGCCATTGTTTTGCTTCTGGAACAGCGAGGGTTTCGACCAGTAAATCGTGGAGGAGAAGCACTTCAACGTCTTGCTCGCGCAGCGTACGTGCGAATGCATCGTGCTCTTCACCTGCCGCTTCTACAGCAAGAACGTCATCAAATAGCAACTCATGACAGTTTGACGGAGTTAAGTGGGTTAGGGCGCGTTCAGGGCGATTTAATAGAACTCGTCGAAGTTGACCAACTTCTGATCCAACGTACAGCTTGCTCATTTTGTATCCTTACAAATTTTCCAGCCATTAGTTATGACAAGCTTCCTAGAAAGATGCAAGTTATCAAGCTTTGTTTATATTCTGGTGTTTATGGTTTTGTGAGTTTTTTATTTTTATTTTTATTCTTATGAAATTTATTATTAGATATAAATGCTATTTTACTAAAATTAGAGTGCGTGCGTTTTTATTCTAATTTTCCCGTTGAGAAAGAATACATGCACAGTGCATAAAACGTGCATTTTTATTCTAAATTATGCATTATTAAAGTGAATTTATTCGTTATGCATCTTCGTTTTACACGTGAGTGTATTCAAGAAAGCATCATAAACACGCATAGAAAGAGAAAATAACCACATTAAGTGTCAATTAGGATGTTCTGAATATTAAAAAACGCCATTCTTTGTTAATTTTTTGTTTCTTTGTGTGGTCGGTTTAATATTTAGATTCAAATAACCGATAAGAATCGCAGTGGTATGATGTTTGTTTGTGGCTTTTCATCGCAATCCATGCCATATTTCACCGGATCAGCATACTCAGTATCGGGTATTGTGTTTCCATCAAGTAACTAATCTGGAGCCAAAACATGTCTCACGAAGATGAATATCTATCAGTAGAAGAATTAATTGAGATTCAAAAGGAAGAGACTCGCGATATCATTGCAGCATTGCTAGAAGATGGCAGCGATCCAGATTCGCTATACGAAATTGAGCACCACCTGTTTGCAGAAGATTTTGACACGCTAGAAAAAGCGGTAGTTGAAGCATTCAAGATGGGCTTTGAAGTTCTTGAAGCAGAAGAAACTGAAGATGAAGATGGTAACAAGTTGCTTTGCTGTGATGCGACTATGGAGTCCGCACTAGACGCAGAAGCGATTGATGCGCAAGTTGAAAAATTGATTCACTTGGCAGAAAAATACGACATCATCTATGACGGTTGGGGTACGTACTACGAAGGCGAAGATGCGCTTTACCCTGAAGAAGATGAAGACGACGAGTAATCAAAGCTCACTACTTTTGGAAAAACCAGCGTTTAACGCTGGTTTTTTTATTCCTTGAAAAACTGACGAATGTGGAGGCGATAAATAATTCACATTGAGTTTATAGGGGATTTCTCCCTATAATGCGTGAAAATTGATCTAGCTCAAGGTGTATATGCAACTCTCACTCGCCGGTTTATGGCAAGTCTCTCCACTGACGGACCTTTCTATCCCACAGGATGACATTACTTTCCCTGCTCCTTTGAGTCAGGTATTGCCAGCTGAACTGACAGAAGAAGCAATTCGTCAGCAAGAGTGGCACCTGATGCATGACATTGAAGTGGACGAATCCATGATGGCATTCCCAGCGGTAGAAATGGTGTTGGGTGGTGTGGATTACCATGCAGAAGTGCGTTTGAACGGAGTAGCATTGTTTGACTGTGACGGTTCTCAAAATGTCTACAAGAAAGACATTCGCCCGTTCATGCAGATGGGGCGCAACCGTTTTGAGATCCTATTCCTTGAGGAAGAAGAAGATCTTCTGTTGGATGAGGATAAACCGGAGTTGTGTTTACTTGCAGATCATGAATATAAAAAAAGTGATGAGCGCTTAGGGGTATGGCAAGAACCGTATCTGCAGTTCATTCGCAATGTGCGTTTAGACCGCGTGGCTACCGAACAGATTTGGCACCACGGTGGTGGTTGTGAGTTTAAAGTAGACTTGTACTATCAAACTTTTTCGCCGGGCCTGGTCTCTGCATCGGTTAAGTTTAATGGTATGACTTACCATATTCCTATTGATGTCCGAGCGGAGCATGCGAGCGCTTTATTCCAGATCGAAGCGCCAAAGTATGCCGATCTTACTGATCCTGATCCAAGTGATCTCTACCAGTTGTCTGTTGAGTTGGATGGGCAGCACCAAAACTTCACTGTTGCCTTGAGCCAGGAGCTTTGTGTTACCCATGTTGTGCTTTAACTCTTAGTAATGCTCTTTATTACAGTGTTTTAAGCATTACGACTTCACATGCATCATGCCCTGTTTGTCCAAGCGGGGCATCGAGATGCTCAAAGCCTAGCTTTTCATACAAGCTTACCGCTTCTCTCAGACATTCAGTTGTCTCTAAATAGCACTGCTGATAACCAAATTGTTTCGCCAATTGTAAGCTCAATGCGACGATGCGTTTGGCTAAACCGTGCCCTCGTGTTTGAGGTAAAAAGTACATCTTTTGTAGTTCACATACATTTGGCTCGCCAGCTAAAGGGGCAAAGCCACCGCCACCAACGATCTCTCCGCGATGTTCAATGACCCAATAGGCGGCCCTGTTTTGATTGTACACCGAATACATATCATCAAGCGTTGGATCGGCCACACCATAACCTTTGTCTGCGGTTAAGCCGTATTCTGCAGAGACTTTACGAATCACATCTGCGACTTGCGGGTTGTCTGCTTTAGTAAGAGGTCGAAGAACGTATTCCTCAGCCTGACACACTTTTGTTAGCCCTTTTAGGTAAGTCTCTAGACCAAGTTTGAGTTGCTCTTGCTCGCTGTCATCGAGTTGGGTAAGCAGTTGTTCAAAGAAGTGGTTTTGCTGTTGGTCCAGTTGTGATAACGCCTGTTGGCCTTGCTCTGTAATCGCGACGAGTTGACTACGTTTGTCTTTTGGGTTTTCGATGCTCTCGACCAAACCTAATTTAATCAAACCAGTAACGGTTCGGCTCGCGTTGGACTTGTCGACATTAAGCTGCTGTGCCAGCTGATTGATGGTCAATGGCTGCAATTGGATTTCACCCAATGCGTGCGCTTGCACTGGAGTGAGAGCGACATCGCCGCATTGTTTATCAAGCATACCAAGCAATCGGACTGCTTGACGGGAGTAGTGTCGAAGTTGACGAGCGTTCATTATCACTTACCTCTAAAAATAAAGTTGCGCACCGCAACTAAAATAATTGCGGTGCGCAACCTTGTCAATGGTAAATGTCATTTTTCTCGTTAGGAGACGTAGTGAGCCTCCATGTTTAAGCGTGGTGATGTAAACAAAACTGCGGTGCTGGAGCTTTTTCTGATGATTTACGCATCCATACTTTCTCGTGGAAGTAGTAAGCCACCGTGTTCAAACTCGGCTCTAGCATCGCCATTACGCCGCCGACAAATGCATCACCTGTTAGTAAGTAAACCACGGTAAAAGCGACGCTGAAGTGCACGGTCGCAAAGCTTGCGGTTTTTAATTTGGTCATCCACTGACGAGCTTTAAGTGCTGGGACTTTTGCCCATGCCTTTTCATGAAAGTAGAAGGCTACGGTGTTCACTGAAGGCTCAATCATGGCAATTAAACTACCAATTAGAATGTCGCCTGTGAGTACGTAAGCGACACTAAATGCGATAGTAAAATGCAGTGCTGCGAAAGTTAGTGTCTTTTTCATGATAATTACTCAATCGTGTTTGTTTCGATGAGTTCATTATCGATAATAATTCTCATTAATGCTAATGGATGATGAGTATTGTTGCGATAGGGGAAAGCTATTGATGATGGTTTTTGGTGAAAGAGATACAAAAAAGGTTGACCATGATGGCCAACCTTTGGATTCAAAGTGAGAAGTGTGAGTTCTTCTCTTTCACTGAGGCTTAAAGTGCAGCGATCGTTGTCTTCTGCTCTTCTAGCTTAGCTAGTGTCTCTTTGTAGCCTTCAAGCTTCTCACGCTCTTTAGCAACAACAGCTTCAGGTGCTTTCGCTACAAAGCCTTCGTTGCCCAGTTTGCCTTCGATACGCTTGATTTCGCCGTGCGTCTTCTTGATTTCGCCATCTAGACGAGCAAGCTCAGCATCTTTGTCGATCAGACCTGCCATTGGGATCATTAGCTCAGACTTAGCAACCAATGCTGTTGCACACGCTGGCGTTTCTTCGTCAGCAGCAAGTACGCGTACAGATTCTAGTTTCGCTAGAGACATTAGTACTTGTTTGTTTGCTTCTAGACGCGCAGCGTCTTCTGCGTTTGCTGCTTTCAGCATAACGTCAAGCGGCTTACCTGGGTTGATGTCGTATTCAGCACGTAGGTTACGGATGCTGGTAATAAACGCTTTCACCCATTCAATGTCGTCTAGCGCTTCTTGGTTGAAGTTTGCTTCGTCGAATTGAGGCAGTGCTTGAAGCATGATTGTCTCGCCTTCAACACCTTCAACTAGTGGCTTGATGCTTTGCCAGATAGTTTCAGTGATGTAAGGAATCACTGGGTGAGCTAGACGAAGAGTCTTCTCAAGAACCGTGATTAGCGTACGGCGAGTACCACGCTGTTGCGCTTCAGTACCTTTCCATAGAACGGGTTTAGTTAGCTCTAGGTACCAGTCACAGAATTGGTTCCAGATGAATTCGTAAAGCGTGTTAGACGCCATATCTAGACGGAAGTTGTCGATATGGTTGTTGAACGCTTTCGCTGCAAGTTCAAACTGAGACTCGATCCACTTGTCTGCTAGTGAGTATTCAATCTCACCACCGTTGAAGCCACAATCTTGCTCTTCTGTGTTCATCATTACGTAACGGCTTGCGTTCCATAGTTTGTTACAGAAGTTACGGTAACCCTCAAGACGCTTCATGTCCCAGTTGATATCACGACCTGTTGATGCCATTGCTGCAAGAGTGAAACGCAGTGCGTCTGTACCGTATGCTTCGATACCGTTTTCAAACGTCTTACGAGTGTTCTTCTCGATCTTCTTCGCTAGTTGAGGCTGCATCATGTTGCCACAACGCTTCTCTACGAGAGACTCTAGGTCGATACCATCAATCATGTCGATTGGGTCAAGTACGTTACCTTTCGACTTGGACATCTTGTCACCGTTTTCGTCACGGATTAGACCAGTAACGTAAACCGTCTTAAATGGTACTTGTGGTTTGCCGTTTTCGTCTTTCACGAAGTGCATGGTCATCATGATCATGCGCGCAACCCAGAAGAAGATGATGTCGAAACCAGTTACTAGAACGTCTGAAGGGTGGAATACTTTCAGATCGTCAGTTTGCTCTGGCCAACCTTGAGTACCGAACGTCCATAGTGCAGAAGAGAACCACGTATCCAGTACGTCTTCGTCTTGGTGAAGTTCAATGACTGACTCTAGGTTGTTGTTCTTACGAACTTCTTCTTCAGTGCGACCTACGTAAACATTACCTTGGTTGTCGTACCAAGCTGGGATGCGGTGACCCCACCATAGCTGACGAGAGATACACCAGTCTTGAACGTCACGCATCCAAGAGAAGTACATGTTTTCGTATTGCTTAGGAACGAATTGGATGTCGCCGTTTTCTACTGCTTCAACTGCGGTTTTCGCTAGAGGCGCAGTACGTACGTACCATTGGTCAGTTAGCATTGGTTCGATAACCACGCCACCACGGTCGCCGTAAGGAACTTGTAGATCGTGATCTTTCACTTCTTCAAGTAGGCCTAGCTCGTCGAATTCAGCAACGATAGCTTTACGAGCGGCAAAACGCTCCATACCGTGGTATTTAGCTGGTAGCTCAGTGCTGTAAGCGTCGCTTGCTTCGCCGTTAGTGTTGAATACTTCTGCTGAGTCGCGGATGTTCGCGTCGAAAGTCAGAATGTTGATCATTGGTAGCTGGTGGCGCTTACCTACTTCGTAGTCGTTGAAGTCGTGCGCAGGTGTGATTTTCACACAGCCAGTACCTTTTTCCATATCTGCGTGCTCATCGCCCACGATTGGGATGCGACGATCAACGATAGGAAGGATGATTTCTTTACCGATAAGATCTTTGTAACGTGGATCTTCTGGGTTAACTGCAACACCTGTATCGCCTAGCACGGTCTCTGGACGAGTCGTTGCAACAACGATGTAGTCTTTGCCATCCGCTGTTTTTGCGCCATCTGCTAGTGGGTAGCGGAAGTGCCACATGTTGCCTTTAGTGTCTTTGTTCTCTACTTCTAGATCTGAAATCGCTGTGTGTAGCTTTGGATCCCAGTTAACTAGACGCTTACCGCGGTAGATTAGATCGTCTTCGTATAGACGTACGAACACTTCTTGAACGGCGTTAGATAGACCATCGTCCATCGTGAAGCGTTCACGATCCCAGTCTACAGATGCGCCAAGACGACGAAGCTGCTTAGTGATAGTGCCGCCAGATTCGCCTTTCCATTCCCAGATTTTGTCGATAAAAGCTTCACGACCGTAATCGTGTTTTGTTTTGCCTTCTTCTGCAGCGATCTTACGCTCAACAACCATCTGAGTTGCGATACCAGCGTGGTCAGTACCTACTTGCCAAAGGGTGTTTTTACCCTTCATACGTTCACAACGGATAAGCGTATCCATGATCGTATCTTGGAACGCGTGGCCCATGTGTAGGCTACCAGTGACGTTCGGTGGCGGGATCATGATGCTGTATGATTCTTTAGTAGTGTCACCGTGTGGCTTAAAGTAGCCTTTCTCTTCCCAAGTCTGATACAGAGCTTGTTCGATTGAAGTTGGGTTGTATGTCTTTTCCATAGCGCTCTTTTAATGGATACGTTGATGGTTGAATCTTAGTCAATCTTTATAAGTGAGGGATCTTAACAAGATCGCCTTAACTATAAGGATTGACCGTTAAGGATATTGAATTTCGATCGTTTGCAGCTGGTAACCTGCTTGACGGTAAATTTTATATCTTTCTCTTGCGAGTTGTTTAGCTTTTTCTTCGCAGGGCACGAAGTCTACCACTTGAGCAAACTTGTTCGCAAAGGTTGTCTCATTTTCCGCCAAATTAATTACCAGCTGACGGTTCCAATTAGGTTTTACACCTTCATGGCCGATTTCAATGTTGGTGGCGTATTTCGGTCCCTCGCCTACGAGGTTATGTGCCATGAACTTGTCTGCATCAACTTGCCAAAAGGCTTCAGCGAGCTGCTCGGCGTGTGGTTTGTCTTGGCAGTTTAAATACACTTTAGCGCCTTGGCGAGCAAAGTGCTGAGCCAAAAACACGATGTATTCTTCAAAGCCAGCCACCGTTGCTTGCGGGCTCTCTTCGTTAATGATGTAGAAGGTTGCAGTTTGCATCATTCTCTCACTTGCCTTGGGTCTCTTCCTAAGACCATCTTAAGTCCCACTTTCATTTTAGAAAATTAGGATAATAAAAAAGGGCCTTGCGGCCCTTTTAGATTCTGTTCAGAAATTACTCTTCTGTCTCTTGGCCGCTGCGGTTCAAAAGGAATTGGACAAGCATTGAGACAGGACGGCCCGTTGAGCCTTTCGCTGCGCCTGATTTCCACGCGGTACCTGCGATATCGACGTGTGCCCAGTTGTACTTCTTCGCGAACTTAGATAAGAAGCAACCCGCAGTAATTGTGCCACCAGGGCGACCACCAATGTTTGCCATATCCGCAAACGGGCTCTTCAACTGTTCGTGGTACTCGTCTGCCATTGGTAGACGCCATGCACGGTCACTCGCTTGCTCAGAAGCGTTTACTAGCTCATGAGAAAGAGGGTTGTGGTTAGAGATTACGCCGCTGATATGGTGGCCTAGTGCGATAACACAAGCACCAGTTAGCGTTGCAACGTCAACCACGCAGTCTGGTTCGAAACGCTCTACGTAAGTCAGTGCGTCACAAAGAACAAGACGGCCTTCAGCATCCGTGTTCAGAACTTCTACAGTTTGACCAGACATGGTCGTTAGGATGTCACCTGGACGGTAAGCGTTGCTGCCAGGCATGTTTTCACAGCCCGCTAGAACACCAATAACGTTGATTGGTAGGTTTAGCTTCGCTAGCGCTTTCATTGTACCGAATACCGATGCCGCACCACACATGTCGTACTTCATCTCATCCATACCTTCACCCGGCTTTAGAGAGATACCGCCTGAGTCGAAGGTTAGACCTTTACCTACGAGCACAATCGGTTTTGCATCTGAGTCAGGGTTACCTTTGTACTCGATGATAGACATCATAGATTCGTTTTTAGAACCACGGCCTACTGCTAGGTAAGAGGTCATACCCAGTTTTTCCATCTCTTGCTCACCAATAATTTTGGTGGTTACGGTTTCGTAATCGTCCGCTAGACGACGAGCTTGAGAAGCAAGGTAAGCTGGATTAGCTACGTTTGGCGGCATGTTGCCAAGGTCTTTTGAGGCTTTGACACCTGATGCGATAGCAAGGCCATGAGTGATTGCTTTTTCACCCAAGTTCAATTCACGACGCGTTGGTACGTTGAAAACAAGCTTGCGCAGTGGGCGGCGAGTCTCAGGTTTCACGCTCTTGAATTGATTAAATGTGTATAGACCATCTTTAGTCGCTTCTACAGCCTGGCGCACTTTCCAGTATGTATCACGACCCTTAACATGCAGTTCAGTTAGGAAACATACCGCTTCCATTGAGCCTGTCTCGTTAAGTGTGCTGATCGTCTTTTGAATGATTTCCTTGTACTGGCGCTCGCCAAGTTCACGCTCTTTGCCGCAACCGACAAGTAAAACGCGCTCTGACAAAACACCTGGTACTTGATGCAGTAGCAGCATCTGACCAGGTTTACCCTCTAGATCACCACGGCGAAGTAGTGAACTGATGTAACCGTCACTGATTTTATCAAGTTGTTCGGCTACTGGAGAAAGGCGACGTGGTTCAAACACACCAACAACGATACATGCGCTACGTTGTTTCTCTGGACTGCCACTTTTTACACTGAACTCCATGCGTACTCCTACATCCTGAAGACAAATTGCTCTAAATGTTAGATAATGATCGCTTACTTGTTGAATTTTAGCTCCAGACTTACATGCAGAGCTGATTAAGCGACTAACATCTAGTTTATAATTTTTAAAAAAATAAATGGTTCAACGGGAAACTATAGTGATTCGACCAAAAAAACAAGTTTTGTATAGGTAATTTCAGCGTGATTATTGTTAGATATTTGATCCGCGAAACACTCAAGAGCCAATTTGCGATTTTTTTCGTACTTTTTTTGGTGTTTGTAAGCCAGAAATTCATAAGTGTTCTTGCTGATGCTTCTGATGGGGATATTCCTGCTGGATTGATTTTCTCTATTGTTGGTTTGAACATGCCAGCAATGGGTCTGTTAATGCTGCCTTTAAGTCTGTATATCGGCATATTGATCACATTTGGTCGTCTGTATGCAGAGAGCGAAATTGTCGTAATGAACGCGACAGGTATTGGTAATAAATTCTTAGTTCAAGCGGCCTTATACCTAGCGTTGATTACTTCAGCGGTGGCGGCTTTCAATGCGTTGTGGCTATCTCCGTGGTCTCAAGACCGCGTTGAGCAGCTTTATGAGCAGGTAGCGTCAGAAAACAGCGTTGACCTACTTAAAAAAGGTCAGTTCCAAGGTACACCAGACGGTTCATCGGTTGTGTTCATCGATGACATTAAAGACAATACCTTGAGCAACGTTTTTGTTGCGCAGATGCGCCCTCGAGATTCGGTGTTACCGAGTGTGATGTTCTCATCTTCTGGTGAAGTAAAAGAGCTTTCGGACGGTCGTCAGATCATCACTATGAAAGAAGGTACGCGTTATGAAGGTGTGCCTACTCGCGTTGAATATATGATCACGAAATTCGATGAATACGAAGGTGTTATCGGCCAACGTGAGGTCAAAAAGAAAGGGCGAGACTGGGAAGCATACCCAACGGTTGACTTGATAGGTCACCCAGATCCAGAGGCGCAAGCGGAGCTACAATGGCGAATTTCGTTATTTGTGTGTATTCCACTCTTAACGATGCTCGTTATTCCTTTGTCTGCGGTGAATCCGCGTCAGGGACGGTTTGCCAAAATGGGGCCTGCGATTCTGATCTACCTAGCGTATTTCTTGGCGATCAGTGCAACCAAATCTGCATTAGAAGATGGTGACATCCCGGCTGCTATTGGTATGTGGCCAATCAATGCGATGTTGCTGATTGTTGCTATCATGGCGAATATGATGGACAGCGTTGCTGCTAGACGAATAAAAGACAAATTCCGCAAGAAGAGGCTCGCGTAAGCTGTGTTCAAAATATTAGACCTTTACATCGGTAGAACCATCATCTCTACCACTGCCTTGGTTTTAGCGACGTTTGTTGGCTTATCGGGCATCATCAAATATGTAGAACAGCTACGTAAAGTTGGGCGAGGTGTGTACGACCTCACTCATGCGTTGTACTTTGTGTTACTCAGTGTGCCGCGTGATATCGAAATGTTCTTTCCAATGGCGGCATTACTCGGTGCCCTGATCGGCTTAGGTATGTTGGCTTCAAGCTCTGAGCTTGTGGTGATGCAAGCTGCTGGTTTCTCTAAGCTGGATATCGGGTTATCGGTACTCAAAACGGCCGTCCCGCTCATGATTGTTGTTATGGCGTTAGGTCAATGGGGCGCTCCTGAGGCCCAGAAGATGGCCCGTGACTTACGTGCGTTTGCGATATCAGGTGGTAGCATTGTGTCTGTGCGCTCAGGTGTGTGGGCTCGTGATGCAAACGACTTTATCTTTATCGGTAAAGTCGAAGACGACAAACTTTATGCTTTAAATATGTGGCGTTTTGATGATGATAAGAATCTACAAAAAGTTATTTTCGCCGAAGAAGTCGACTACCAACAAGATAACAACTGGCTGATGCGTTACGTACAAATTACGGACATGGAAAATGAAAACGTAATTTCAAAGCAAGACATCGAACAGATGGAGTGGCACACCTCTTTGGCACCAGATAAGCTAGCTGTGGTGACCGTGAAGCCAGAAGAACTGTCACTGAGCGGTTTGTATGATTATGTGACTTACCTAAAAGCATCGGAACAAGATGCATCTCGCTATGAGTTGGCGTTTTGGCGTAAGTTGACTCAGCCGCTTTCAATTGCTGTGATGATGTTAATGGCGCTATCTTTTGTTTTCGGTCCACTCAGAAGCGTGACCATGGGGGCAAGGGTATTGTCGGGCGTGGTTGCCGGGTTTACTTTTTACATATCCAGTGAGTTCTTTGGCCCATTAAGCTTGGTGTATGGCATATCCCCAGTGTTTGGTGCTTTGGCCCCGAGTTTGGTGTTCTTAGCTATTGCGATTGCACTGCTACGAAGAAAGCTATAACTGAAGCATCATCGAATAAACCAAGTTTTACCGAACCAAATGTAAAAGGAAGGCATTACGCCTTCCTTTTTTGTGTTCCTAGACAAGTTAGTTTGCCTTCGGTAATACAACAACCTCTGTTTTGGCCCAAATGTCGTGGAAACCACGTTTCTTCGGATCAATCGGTACAGTCAGATTTGCCAAGCCAAAGCCAGATGTCGAAATACGAATTAGAGCTTGAGTTACCGTAATTGGTGCACCGTCTTTGGCATTGCGAACTCGAAGCTTCCAAGCGCGCATCCCAAGAGTTTGTCCTGCTCGCGTCCAGAAGAACACAAAGAAATATATCCACACACCCGCAAGATAAAGTGTAAATAGAGGGCTCAATGCAGGGTGCTTTCCGAGCATATCTGCGGCATCAGCGTACTCGCCATAGCTCAACAATCCTGCTGCATTTAGTGCAAACACAACGGCCATAACAATACCAGCGGCCATCATTTCAATTGCGATAATAATCAATGTGTCGTAAATCAACGCTGCAAGTCGACGAAAGAGACCTGCAGGTGGAAGAGTTGTAGACGTTGTCATTATTCCATCACTTACCTTAAAAATTGTGCGTCAGAATATAGATTCCCTCACCAAGAGAAAAGAGACCTAACGCACAGAGTCTTTAATTGTGTATAAACGAAGAGACTTTTCTGCCCTACGTTATCAGCACATGTCATGATACACGAGGCCGTGCAGCAATATGTTTCAACTGAATTCGACTCTCTTAACCATTGGCTTTTTGGTCTGTGACCAGATTAGATAGCTGAGAGAGTTGGTGTTTCTCATCTTCGGTATAATGTTGGCTTAATGAAAGCTCTAAAGCTTTTTCTGACAGCTTGATTGCTGGTGACAAAAATAACTTAGGGTGCATACTAGAGAGAGCTAGCAAGGCCTTTTGTAGGCGAATCTGTATTTGGAGTTGCGCTGCACCATCGTGTGCTATCGGCAAAAAGACATCATCAAACAAATCCTGGTAGCTCAATGCGGGCACAAATAGTCTAGGATATCGAGTTTTGGCTGGCGGCTCACTGAGTAGGTCTCCCCATAATGAAAGTGCTCGTACAGAACGCCCAAGAACGTCAATCGCGGTGCCATTATCATTTACAGCCGGAGATAGTGCTCGTGAGGCGATTTCCGCCATAACGACTAAACCAAAGCGAGGGTCCTGATCATATGAACGCTCCGTTCGAATCGTGAAGGCTGCCGTTACTTCGCTTTCGTCTGGCAATTCTCCACAAACCCAAGCCAATGGTTGACCTACGTACACAAAACTTCCCGGTTGTCGCTCAAGGTAGATGGTGCATTGGTTTGCTTCAGCAATACTATCGAGGTGATGCATATCAACATGCTGTAAGTAGCCAATTTCTTGGCTCAAAATAGGTTTACTTCCTCTGGGCTTATGCTCTGGGTGGCTCCATGGGTGAGCACCTAGCCAGCGCTCTTTGCCCCGTTTTCTTATCGCATCTAACAAGGCTTGCTCTACGTATGAAGTGGTTTCACTGACCCTTCCTAGTACGGAAAGGTGCTGAATCCAACGTAGCAGAGTGAGTATGATCATCACGATTACGGCGATAGTCACGATGAATAGATAAATTTGTGCTTGTTGATGATAGGCCCCAATACCTAGCGCGATAATTCCTACCAAACTAAATAGAAAAGAGCCAAGAAAGGTTGCTAAGGCATTTTGTGTTGTGCTGTCTTCCATCAACAGTTTTGTCGCTCGCGGCGTTACCCCTGCACTAGCGGCACTGTACGCTGAGACCATAATATTGAGAGAGAATGTAGTCACTGCAAGCATGGAGGTTGCGAGGATATTTAATATGTTGTTCAACAAATCCTTGCTGACGTTGATGACAGGGGGCAGAGTAATGAACTGGTTTAAAACAATCGACATTAAGGCGGTAGCAACAGCTAGTAATGCGTAGAGTGACGTCCGGACCCACAGTTTTCGTGTCATCTGTTTCAGTAACCACTGCCATTTTGACCCAGTCATTCTTTGCTCCTATTCAGTTCTCACTAGAAAGTCGATAGAAAATTCAGAAAGTTATTCTTGCTTAAGCATAGGTTAAATGCCCGTCGTTCTGCTTGATATTTCATGCATCACGAAAGTAAGAAAGCTGCTTGCTTCAAAGAATGGTGCTCTTGAGGTGTGAATTACCACGATTCTGTTACCTTAATTGATAGATGAATTAAAAGTATGTGATTGAAAAGAGGTAGCGCATGATTGTAATTACAGGTGCAAGTAGCGGCTTAGGGGCGGAACTAGCAAAGCGTTATGATGCGGAAGGCAAAGAGACGTATGTAATAGGAAGAAATACAGAAAAACTATCCGCACTAGCAAAACAACTCTCTCATAACGTTGGTTATCAAGCTTGCAACCTCTCATTGCACCAAAATGTGAAACAGCTCTTTGATGGGGTGAAACAGTCCCCTGAAATGGTCATTCATAGTGCGGGAAGTGGTTATTTTGGCTTACTGGAAGAGCAGGAGCCGAAAGAGATTCAAAAGTTGATTGATAACAACCTGAATTCTGCGATTCATGTGCTAAGAGAGTTAGTAAAGCGTTACAAAGATCATCCAATAAAAGTGGTCATGATCATGTCCACAGCCGCGCAACAACCTAAAGCGCAAGAGTCTACGTATTGTGCAGTGAAATGGGCCATCAAAGGATTAATTGAGTCGGTTCGTTTGGAGCTAAAAGGAAAACCTATGAAAATTATCGCGGTTTATCCTGGTGGAATGGATACGGAATTCTGGAAAACAAGTGGCAATACGATGGACACGAGTCACTTCATGCAAGCAGAAGATGCCGCAGAGATGCTCCATAATGCGTTGTCGAGCATTGGGAATGGTTATGTTTCTGATATTACAGTGAATAGAACTTAAAAAGAGTTTCGTATACTCATTTTCATCTGGAAGAGTAGTAGAAAATGGAGCGTACGTTTCTTATGAGTACAGCTTTGTCACACTTTGTGGCGAAATTATCAGCAAACGATAGTTATTTAAGGTATTTCTGCTTGCGCAGGTCAAAAGCTTACGTATAATGCCAACCATCAAAGGGCAATAGCCCAAAGATGCCGGTGTGGTGAAATTGGTATACACGACGGATTCAAAATCCGTTGCCTTCGGGCGTGGCGGTTCAAGTCCGCCCACCGGTACCATATTAGAAAGGTCGCTTTTATAGCGGCCTTTCGTCGTTTTAGGTGTTCGTAAATATCAAAAGAAAGTTAGCGTTGCCTTCGCGGTGGCGGCAGGAATGCCAGTCCAATCAACTCCGTCCACCGGTACCATATTTTAAGACAGAGCCTCGATGAAAGTCGGGGCTTTGTTGTATCTGGATCTTCAAAACAAAAAAGCGCGAGGGGTATGCCTCGCGCAAACTACTACATGGTGATAGTAAGAACAGCCTATAGAGCTGTGAACAAGGTATTCTGAGTGTTCGGAGTCCAGTCTGCTTGGGACACGTGCGGTACATCAACTAGATAACGCAAACCTTGATAAGTCACCACATCACCTTGTTTATAGGAAACATTCTGAGTCCAGTTAGTGGCTGGGTCTGCATTTGTCCAAAGGCTAGAGGTTGGAGATGGTGCCCAATCTTGTTGCGCAGTATGGTTTGTTACAGCCTGGTATACAGTACCTAGGTGTAAGACGTAATCGCCAGCGTCGTAGTTATGACCAACTTGCCAGTTCGGTGTGTAGTTATCCATTGTGTCGAAGTCATAACCCGCTTGTTTTGCTAACTGTATAAACTTAGCGAGCTTAGGTAGGTTTTGCGTTGCACCCATGCCACGCTTACCATCTTCAAATAGGAACTCGTGAGTTAATACGATAACTTTATCGGCGTGTAAAGGTGTACCACATGGGAACTCTTGAGCTTTGGAGTTGATCGGGTTAATCGTTGTTGGTGCACAAGTGTTTAACGCGGAATCCACATATCCAAGAAATGCTTCTGCTTCTGTAAGGCTGTTTGCTGGCATTTCAATGCCCCAATTTTCGGGTGCCCAGTCCACATCCCAACCGTGAGTTTGATAGCCGTTATTCGCTAGGATATTTTGAACCTCGATAGCTGCTTTTACACTGTTGGATGGGTTGGATGTATCGCATACATATCCTGGTTCCCAAGGTTTCAGGTCATCAGACGTGGCACATAACCCATCTGCTTTGAAGTCTTTCGTCACGCGCCAACCGTTGGTGTAGGGCAGTCTAGCAAACTCTGTTGCCTTGTAGTTCGGGTAGCTTGTAATGTTCGGCAAATACTTTGCTAACACAGATAAGTTTTCCGTAAACATTGAGGCATCGTAAACAGGGTCTTGATACGAGTTAAGCTGGTGGTCCCCGGTCGCATTACACTCCGCAGCACTGTTCGGTCCAAACTCATCCACGCAGTTGTGCACCATGTGATCGTAACTGTGGTTCGCAACAATATGACCAGTGTCTAATGTGAGCTTTAAGGCTTCTAGGGAACGGTCTTCATTCTCATCACCAATTCCATCTAAATGCCAAGCATTAAAGTAAAACGTCGCTTTGATATCTTCCTGGTTAAGTACTTGAATAACGTCAATAGATGCATTGATTGGGCCATCATCAAACGTTAGATAAATTGTGCCTTTAGAGTCGGTTTGAGCAAATGAGTGTTGTGATAGTGCGGCACTTACAAGCGTTGCAATAGCCAATTTATTAAATTTCATTCTCTATTCCTTTTAAGAAATTAATAACGACGTTGTCAGTAGTAAAATATTGATAATTTGAAACTTAATGTGATGTCTTAAATTATTTTATGACTTTTATCCTAGACCTAAATAATTATAAAAAAATAGGTGGTATTTTCTAAATTGGGATTGTGTTCACGAATAATGCAACCGGTTGCGCTTTTTTGTCTTGGTTATTTTTGCTACAGTTTTTGCAGGTTGAAATTTACACAACGGGAGTAAGGCTATGAAAAAGATCCTTTTATGCTGTAGCGCAGGGATGTCAACCAGTATGCTTGTTAAGAAAATGGAGCAAGCTGCTGAAAATAAAGGAATTGAATGCAAAATTGATGCGATGTCAGTGAATGCATTTGAAGATGCAATTAAAGAGTACGATGTTTGTCTTCTCGGGCCTCAAGTACGTTTTCAGCTAGAAGAGCTAAGAAAAACGGCGCAAGAGCATGGTAAAAACATTGACGCGATTTCTCCTCAGCATTATGGAATGATGAAGGGAGAGGAAGTACTAGAGCAAGCATTAGAATTAATTAACTAAACCATAGTTTTAAATTAAAAAAGATAACTGTACATCAAATATAAATATTTGATGCGGGATTCTTTTGCCTAAAATAAGGATGGATTCTATGAAGCTTTATGACGCAATTATAGGCGCAGTCGAAAAGCATATAGCCCCTATAGCAGCTAAAGTGGGGAATCAGCCCCATGTTCGCGCAATGAGAGACGGTTTTATTGTCGCAATGCCGTTTATTATTGTTGGTAGTTTCATTTTGATTTTTGCATTCCCCCCATTTGCCGAAGATACAACCTTTACTTTTGGTCGAATTTGGCTCGATTTCGCCACTACACATTTTGATACCATAATGATGCCCTACAACATGTCGATGGGGATCATGACCATTTTTGTTTCGCTGGGCGTTGCTTATAGTTTAGCGAAGGCTTACAAGATGGATGGGATCACGAGTGCTGTATTGTCACTAATGTCTTTTTTACTCATAGCGGCCCCAGCTAAAGATGGCGCTTTGTCTATGTCTCACATGGGCGGAACCGGGATCTTCACCGCAGTGATGTGTGCATTTTTCTCGGTGGAGCTCTACCGTTTTATGAAAAAGCACAATATTACGATTCGCATGCCAGAGCAGGTGCCACCGGCGATTGCGCGATCATTTGAAGTATTGCTACCAGTCTTAGCGATATTCATTACCTTATATCCACTTAGCCTTTTCGTACAAACCCAGTACGACATGCTGATTCCAGATGCTGTTATGGCTATCTTTAAACCGCTAATTAGTGCGTCTAACTCATTGCCTGCCATTATTGGCGCTTTATTGCTTTGCCAGCTGCTTTGGTTTGCGGGTATTCATGGTGCTGCAATTGTTGTTGGACTGCTTTCTCCAATCTTTTTGACCAACATTGGTGCCAACATTGAAGCCTTTGTTGCAGGTGAACCGATTCCAAACGTATTTACTCAACCGTTCTGGGATTTTTACATCTTTATTGGCGGCTCTGGTGCAACACTTGCTCTTGTTATGCTGATGTCGTTTAGCCGTTCTGTTCACCTTAAGAGCATTGGTCGAATGAGTGCGGTGCCTGGCTTTTTCCAAATCAACGAACCAGTGATCTTCGGTAGCCCAGTTGTGATGAACCCGACCTTGTTTATCCCGTTCGTCTTCGCTCCAGTCATCAACGCTACGATTGCGTATTTTGCTGTGCATGTCGGCTTTGTGGGTATGGGTGTCGCTACAACACCTTGGACAACACCGGCACTGATAGGTGCTTCGTGGGGTAGCGGTTGGACCTTTGCGCCAGTATTGCTCGTCATTGGTTTATTAATTCTTGATCTAATCATCTACTTCCCATTCTTCAAAATGTTTGAGAAGCAAATGTTGGAGCAAGAACTACCAACGACGAAGGAAACTAAAGGTGACACGCAGCCGTCAGGCGAAGGCGTTACTGCTTAACTGTGCTTAATGGGCCGCAATTACCGCGGCCCGATTTTCGGAGAGAAAATGATGGAACAAGAATTGGTTGTAATGGAGATCATTTGCAATGCTGGTGAAGCCAGAAGTTTAAGCTACGAGGCATTGCGTTTATCTCGAGAACAAGATTTTGAAGCGGCTGATGAGAAGCTCTCTCAAGCAAGAGAGTGCATTAATAAAGCCCACTTAATACAGACTCAGCTTATTGAAGAAGATCAGGGAGAAGGGAAAGTCCCGATGACGTTAGTGATGGTGCATGCTCAAGATCACCTAATGACTACGATTTTGGCTCAAGAGATGGCTGTAGAAATCGTCGCACTGAACAAAAAAATCTCGAACAAATAAAGGGGGATGAAAATGTCTAGAGAGGCGATCAAACTTGCCATTATTGGCGGTGGTAGTAGCTATACCCCGGAATTGGTTGAAGGGGTTATTAAGCGCTTAGAATATTTACCCGTTAGGAAGATTCATTTTGTGGACATTGAGTCAGGAGCTGAGAAGCTTGAGATCATCAAAGGATTGGCTCAGCGAATGGTCGATAAAGCCGGAGCAAAAATTGAGATAAAAGCCAGTTTCGATCGCCGTGCTGCGATAAAAGATGCGGATTTTGTGATGACGCAGTTTCGTGTTGGTGGCCTTGCTGCACGCGCTAACGATGAGCGAATCCCAATCAAGTACGACGTCATCGGCCAAGAAACAACGGGCCCTGGTGGTTTTGCTAAAGCACTGCGAACCATTCCGGTCATTCTTGATATCTGTAAAGACATTGAAGAGTTGGCTCCAAACGCATGGATGCTCAATTTCACCAACCCAGCGGGTTTAGTTTCCGAAGCGGTCAGTAAGTACACCAAAGTAAAGAGTATTGGTTTATGCAATGTGCCCGTTTCAATGGAAATGATGATTGCAGAAATGATGGAGTGCGAGCCAAAAGAGCTACAACTTGAGTTTGCTGGGTTAAACCATCTCGTGTGGGTACACAAAGCATGGCTCAATGGGGAAGATATTACTCAAACGGTATTAGAGAAAGTCGGTGATGGTGCCAACTTCAGTATGAAGAATATCTGGGAAGAGCCGTGGGATCCTGCATTTCTAAAAGCACTGGGGGCGATACCATGTCCTTATCATCGCTACTTCTACCAAACTGATGCCATGCTTGCTGAAGAGAAACAAAGTGCCGATGAAAAAGGCACTCGTGCTGAGCAGGTAATGGAAACAGAAAATGCGCTATTTAAGCTCTATCAAGATCCTACCCTCGATCATAAGCCGAAAGAGTTAGAGGAGCGGGGTGGTGCTTATTATTCTGATGCATCACTGAACCTAGTTGATTCAATTTATAACAATCGTAATAGTATTCATGTTGTTAACGTTTTAAATAATGGAGCGATCAACGGCCTACCTGACGATGCTGTGATTGAATGTAGTGCGGTGATTGGTAGCTGGGGGGCGAAACCTCTTGCGGTTGGCGAGTTGTCAAACAATATCAAAGGATTACTCTATCAAGTTAAAGCGTATGAGCAGCTAACAATAGAAGCTGCTGTCGAAGGTAATTATGACAAGGCGCTTATGGCATTAACCAATAACCCATTGGTGCCTGACATTGGCCGCGCCAAGTCAATCCTGGATGATATTCTGGCGGTGAACGCTCCGTATTTACCTCAATTTAAACTAACGACGTTGTAAGACTAAGGAAGGGCGCCGATGAAAGTCATTTTTAATGCTGATGATTTTGGTTTAACGAGAGGTGTAAATAACGGCATCGTTAAAGCTCATCGGCAAGGTGTGGTTCATTCAACCACCATGATGGTGGGTATGGATGCTGAGCAACATGCCTTAGAACTAGCTCGCCATAATCCAGACTTGAAAGTTGGCGTTCATCTTAGGTTTACAGCAGGTGTGCCTATAACGAAGCATCGTAACTTGACTAACGGCCGAGCGCACTTTATCAACTATGACGAACTTTGGAGTAAGCAGGACTTCGAAACTCAGGTCGTTTATGATGAAGCAAAAGCTCAGGTGGAACATTTTTTATCGCTTGGGTTAGAGCTAAGCCACTTAGATAGCCATCATCACGCGCATACTCACCCTCAAATTTTGCCCGTTATTAAAGAAGTAGCGAATGAATACCGAGTGCCACTGCGGGGCACTGGCTTGTGTCAAGAATCGATGACAATCAGGTATATCTTTACTGATGAGTTTTATGATCAAAAAGTGAGCTTGGATGGCTTAATGGCACATCTATTGAGCTTAAAAGCTGACTATGACTTGGTTGAGGTGATGTGCCACCCGGCAGAGGCCGATCAGGCGCTTATCTTAAAGAGTGGCTATGTGCTTCAGCGAGAGCTAGAGTTACAAGTTCTTACCTCTCCCATTTTAAAAGAACAGTTAGCTCATCATGGTATAACTGTCACGGATTACTCTGAGCTTGTTTCTACCAATCAAATGGTCGGTGTATGATTAAAGGCTGCCAGCTTCGCCCCCTATAGCACCTTACGAATTGCTGGCAGCCGTTCTACACAAACGAATATTTAATAACAATTGCAGTTGGACCCAATAGCATTATGGCCAGGATTAAAGATGTAGCCGAACTCGCCGGTGTAAATCGCTCTACCGTTTCTCGAATTATTAATGGAGAGGGGAAATTTCGCGAGGAAACTCGAAAAAAAGTAGAGCAAGCTATGGCGCAATTGAATTATCGTCCTAGTGCAATTGCTCGTTCACTCGCAACCTCATCCAGTAATATGGTTGGGTTATTGGTGACTTACTATACGGGGGGCTTCTTTGGCGAGATGATGGAGCAGGTTCAGACCGAGCTGGATATTCATAAGAAGTTTTTGATTACAGCTCAAGGCCATCATTCTGCACAAGGTGAAAAAGAGGCAATTCAGCGTTTTAATGATTTACGTTGTGACGGCTATGTACTTCATAGTCGTTATTTGTCAGATGATGACTTACGTGAACTAGCTAAACAGCCAACACCTTTCGTTCTCCTGGATCGCTACGTGGAAGGAATAGAAGAGCGTTGTGTTACCTTTAACCATCATCATGCAAGTCGTATTGCCGTTGAGCACCTTTTAGCTGGTGCTCATCGAAAGATTGCTTGTATTGCCGGTCCATCCCAACGTCATAACAGTGTATTGAGAAAGCTTGGGTATATTGATGCAATGAAGGATGCTGGTATAGATATTGATGAAAGCTGGTGTGAAGAAGGGAATTATGGCCGGCAAAGTGGTTATGATGCAATGGCTGCAATTTTACAACGACACCCTGATGTGACGGCTGTCTTTTCGTGCAGTGAAGAAATGACGGTTGGCGCAATGCAGTACTTACACGAGCACAGTATTTCTGTACCAGAGCAAATCTCATTAACTAGCTTTGACAGTGTTGATCTTTGTGAAAGTCTTTACCCTACAGTATCAGCAGTGCACTTTCCTATCAGTGACATGGCCCGTGTAGCGGTACAAACGTTAATGGGACTAGTCAAAGATCAAGAAGTAATAGACAAGCCAGTGTTCGAGGCCAAGCTTAAAATACGCAAAGCAGATCGCTCCTTAAAGTAGCTTACTTCTATCTAATTAAGTGAGTCGCTTAGAAATAACGGTTTGATGTTTTGATAGTTACTGATGAATTTATTCACAAAATTTACTAGTATTCTAACTCTCTTAAGAAATATAAATCAGTAGTGAATAAGTGGCAGCCATTAAACTAACGGTCGATCGTATTCAACCCGGACTACATATCCGTCTTCCGCTAAAGTGGAACGATCACCCCTTTCTACTCAATAGCTTTAAGATTAAAGACCAAGAGCAAGTCGAGATGATCCGCCACCTCGGCGTAAAGTTCGTTTACTTTAATCCAGAGCAAAGCGATGCCGTTCCACTCCCTGTTGATCAAAGACAAGCTGACAGAGTAACAAATGAAGCGTCGTTAGATCATGAAACTCAAAAAATGTGGCAAGAAAAACAGAACCGCATAGAGAAGTTAAGTGCATACCGTCGACGCGTGATTCAGTGTGAAAAAGAGTTTGAGCGCTCTCTGGCACGTATGCGTTCAGTCATGACTAAAATCCGTAACCGTCCGACAGCAGCAGTTGATGAAGCAAAGCTTCTTATTGAAGATATCGTCGAGAAGTTAATGTGCGATGATAATGTTACGTTACATCTGATGAACGGAAAAAATGAGTTTGAAGATATTTATTTCCACTCATTGAACGTGGCTGTTATCTCGATGATGATTGGCCGTGCTAAAGGGTACTCAGCAGCACAGTTGAAAGAGCTTTCCTTCTCCGCACTATTCCATGATATCGGGAAAATAAAAATCCCGACTGCAATATTAAGAAAGCAACTACCTCTAACAGAGCCAGAAACCAACTACTTAAAGTTGCACACTAAATATGGCGTCGATCTTGCGAGTCAAATCGAGGCTTTTCCCGAAGTCGCGAGAATTGTGATCGCGCAGCACCATGAGCTAAGAGATGGGTCTGGTTATCCTAAAGGCCTGAAAGGAGATGAGATCAACGAGTTTGCTCAAATTATTGCTGTAGCCAATGCGTTTGATAACTTGTGTCATACCCCGATAGTCTCAGACCAAAAGATTCCTTATACCGCACTCTCTCATTTATATAAGAACTGTAAACACCTATATAAAGAAGAGAACCTGAACATCCTAATTAAGTTTATGGGCGTGTTTCCTCCGGGTACCGTAGTTCAGCTTTCTAATAATATGGTCGGCCTGGTTATCTCAGTGAATGCATCGCATTTATTATTCCCGAATGTCTTGGTTTACGATCCATCAGTACCAAGGACGCAAGCGCCAATCATTGATCTTGCGTCAAAAGATATAAAGATAGTTAACGCGATTCATCCGTCAAAATTACCGGATAAAGTAAAAGAGTATCTAAATCCGCGTTCGCGTATTTCTTATTTCTTTGATAGCGATGAGTAGTTATCCACAGCTTTTTGTGGGTAAATTGTATAAATCCTGAGTGTTATTTCTGGGTAATTTTGGGGTTGGATGGAAAGTATCCATTTGGCATGTTTTTTTAGAAAAAATGCATTTTTAGTATTGCCAAAGAAAATCTTCTCCCTATAATGCGCATCCATCGACACGGCAGACGTCACAAGGCTTCAGCAGGGTCGAAGAGGTAAAAAGCTTCTACAAAAAATTAGTTTAAAAAAGTGTTTGACACTAACAACTAAATCGCTAGAATGCACCTCCGCTTTGAGAGAAAAACTTCTCGCAAAGCAAGCTCTTTAACAATATAGACCTATCAATCTGTGTGGGCACTCGTTGATGATAATCCAATTAGATATTTCTTTCTTAACGGAAAGCGGTATCAAATTAGGTTTCAATGAAACGAAGTGACCATTCGAATTGGGAAGCAGCCTTGAGCTGTTTTGTTTTACTTTTTCAAAAGTAAAAACCAATAAGAGCACAGTCAATTCAAACATTACTTCTGCTATTTATTAGCGAAAGGAATGTTCAGTATTCATTGAGCCGACAAAATCTTAAATTGAAGAGTTTGATCATGGCTCAGATTGAACGCTGGCGGCAGGCCTAACACATGCAAGTCGAGC
>NZ_JAWOVY010000020.1:0-93545 GCF_033340155.1 Vibrio sp. 1562 | reverse complement strand
GAGTAGTTTTACAGGCAAAGCCGAAACGGATGATAACCACCTACTGAAGTAGGTGGTTTAGGGCTGAAAACAAAAAACCGCCTATTCGGGCGGTTTTTTATCAATCAAATCATAATTATTATCGAACAAAGATCTTTTGGATCGCTTTTATCGCCATAGCCCTACGGCGCATTAATACGCTCGTTCTTGGCAACCATTTCGGTGTGTGAAGAATGGTTTTCGCATGACTAAAAGTTCTGAATCCTTCCTCTCCGTGATAATGCCCAATACCCGATTCACCAACGCCACCAAAAGGCGCATCTTCAGCGCCAACATGTAAAACCGTATCATTAACGCCGACGCCACCACTGTGGGTGTTGCGTACAATATGTTTGATGGTCGATTTGTCGTCCGACATAACATACAGCGCAAGTGGTCTTTGGTGCTGATTAATGTAGTCAATCGCTTCATCAACGGCATTGTAGGGCTTAACAGGTAGAAATGGCCCGAAGATCTCCTCTTGCATGATTCGCATATTCGGCGACACATCCGTGACCAAATGAGGATACAGAAGTCGTTCCTCTTGGGGCGACGCTTCAACAGTGTGAAGGTTAGCACCTTGCGCTTTTGCATCCTCAAGTAGCGCAGTCAAACGATCATATTGTCGTTGGTTGACAATATGGGTCAGCTTTTGATTCTTGTTGGATTTTAAATAGAGCTTTTCAAAACGTTTTAAGAATAGCGAAATGAATTCTTCGACACGTTCTTGCGGTACAAATGCGTAGTCAGGCGCGACACAAATCTGGCCTGCATTAATGCATTTACCAAACAAGATAGCATCAACGGCTTTCTTCATGTCTGCATCTTTTGCAATGATCACCGGGGACTTTCCACCCAACTCTAACGTCACCGGGGTAAGGTTTTCCGCTGCCGCTTTTGCCACTGCGCGGCCAACACTCGTAGAACCCGTGAACAAAAGGTGATCGAATGGCAGTTGGCTGAATGCTTGTGCGACGTCTGCTTCACCCTCAAAAACTTCGACATACTCAGACAACCCACGGCAAATATCGACGATGACTTTATTGGTTTTTGGCGTAAATTCGCTGAGCTTCATCATCACGCGGTTACCAGCAGCCAATGCTGTCACTAAAGGCGCAAGGCTCAAAATCACAGGAAAGTTCCACGGTGAAATGATCCCGACGACACCTAACGGTTGATACTGAACGGTGACTTTAGAAGGTGCGAGCAATAAGCCGGATTCGCGCTTGCTGGGTTTGCACCATTTTTTTAGTCGTTTGAGGGTATAATTAATATGCGAGACCGTTGGCAAAACGTCGGTCATGGCGGTATCAAATTCTGAGCGATAGCCAAAATCGTCACTTAACGCTTCAACCAAAGCTTGTTTGTTCTCAAGCAGCGATTTTTTTAACAAAACGAGGCGCTGTTTACGTTCATCCAAACTAGGATAAGGCTCGGCTGCATATGCCGCTTTTAAGCGTTCGAGGCTTTGCTGTAACAAGTTATCTACTTCAACCTCTGTGATTGCGTTCATGATGCTTCTCCTAGCCTAGTTTCTGCCAATGACGCCCCAAGTTAACACGAGCGCAACAATGTTACTATTGTAGCGCTCGTGAAGTTAGAGTTCGAACTCTGATTAAAATATTTCTGGGGTGGATACTACATCAAACGTAGTTCATAAATGCCTAGTCGTTGAGAGCGGTCAAGCATATCGAACTCATGATCAACGTATTCTTTTAATGTGGCGCCTGCACGCTCAGCAATATTGATGCTAGCGATGTTATCTTCCATACAATGGAACTGAATGAATTGTGCGTGCCCTTTCTGCTTCAAAAAAGGGATCAATACTGCGAGCACTTGATCAATCACACGATGGCCTCGCCCATTGTTGGCAAGCCAGTAGCCAATTTCAGTAACACGCGTATGTGAATCCACACCTTTAATGCCAATAACACCCGTAAGCTGCTCATCAAAATAAATTGCACACCAGTGGGAATCCAGCGCGTTACTGTTCACTCGCTGGGAAATGTAGTTAACGGCCTCTCTATGATTCGTGACAGAATCCGTCCAAGGTAGATAGCCCTCAAGGCTCTCTCGGTGAGTGTTCACAACCTCTAGTAAAGCGGACGCGTGTTTCGTGTTGAGGGGCTCAATTGAGACCCTTTGCGAGACGGAAAAACGCTTCTGTAAGTGATTTCCTTGATACGTCTCTTGGCATGTGACTTCATCCATAGATGTTATTCCTTTTTATTGTGAACGCTCAGCGCAAATCCTAACGCTTCATTTTATGAGAACAAACCTCTCTATAAAAACTAATCAAAGCCGTTGCCGTTCATTTAGCCCTTTTGATCGATCAGCGTAAATGGCGTTAGTGATGCCACATCTACATAATGTTTCCATACATGTTCATATAGGTGATGCTGATTGGCAAACGGAGCCAGCTGCTTAGCTTCTTCAAGCGTACACCAGCGATACTCTGTATGCTCTTCGTTAAGAACAACTGATTGGTTAGGCGGACAAAGTAGCACAAAACATGGGATAACCATGATACGGTTATTTTTTGCTTCGTAGAACTGCTCTAGAAAGTCTGCTGTATGTAACTCAACTTGGTCAATTAGTGTCTCTTCTTTTAACTCTCTTAAAATGGTTTGCCACCCGGCTTCACCCGCTTCGATACCACCTGCAACATGGCACCAATAGCCACCTTTTACGCGTTTGAGTAACAACATTTTTTCTATGCCATCAATTTTTGAAATGACAACGCCTGAAACATGCGTTGCTTTTATCGGGATCATGTAAGCTCCTTAAATATCGAGTTTTTATTGTTACGCTGAGAGAGGCAGATTAATTGCTACGTATTCTACTGTTTATTCATCTTGCCGACAGAAGTGTTTGAGTTTAGAGGATTTAATCGCTAACTAAGTATGCTAAAGTGAGATCTGTCGCAACAAATGAGCAGTAAAATGTCCAATTCATTCAACACTATGATTCCCATCGGTGTGCGCTTTATGGTGCTTTCCGCGTTCGGCTTTGCTCTGATGTCGGCTACAGTAAAGCACGTCGGCAACTACGGTATCCCCGTTTTTGAAATCGTTGCAGCAAGAGCGCTCGTTTCACTTATCATTAGTTATTTCGATGTAAAGCGAAAACGAATTTCTGTATGGGGCAATAATAAGCCATTACTATTTGCACGCGGTGCTGTGGGTACGATGGCTCTGATGTGTGTATATTATTCAGTGACCACCTTACCTTTGGCAGAAGCGACGATATTCCAATATATTCATCCGGTATTTACTGCACTACTCGCCGTATTTTTCTTGAAAGAGCGCATCCAGCCGTCAACTTTCCTTTGTATTGCGTTGTGCTTACTCGGCATCTATATCATGGTAAGCCCAGAAACTGGGCAAGGCTCAGATAGCGCTTTACCAATGTTTAGCGTCATGATTGCGATCTTAGGCGCATTTGGTAGCTCAATTGCCTACGTCATTGTCAGAAAACTGAGTCAGACAGAAGACAGCTCAGTGATCATTTTCTATTTCCCGTTGGTTGCTCTCCCCGCTTCACTCTTACTGATTGGCGACGATTTTGTAATGCCCGATTTATATCTGACTTTCATGTTGGTTCTAGTTGGTGTCTTTACCCAAATTGGACAATTGGGGTTAACCAAAGCGATGCAAACTCAACAAGCGGGTAAAGCCTCCGCTTATTCGTATATCCAGATCGTATTTTCTGTGTTGTTGGGCATCATTTTCTTTGGCGAGGTTCCGATCATTTGGACGTACGTCGGTGGCGGTCTGATTGTTACAGGCGCATTAATTAATGCGTTTGGTCATCACTTACGGTTACCTTTTATTAAGCGCAACGCTTGATATACCTCGCCAGAACCGTAAACACGACATTTAGAAAAACAGCCAGAGTGACTCTGGCTGTTTTGTGTTTAGCCTAACGTTAAGCTGATATTTTTAACCCTGCGATACCAGCGACAATCATTAGCAAGCTTAAGGCTTTGATAAGTGTTGCTGGCTCATTGAACAGATAAATACTCACGACTGCCGTGCCTATTGCGCCAATCCCTACCCATACTCCATAAGCAATGCCTAAAGGCAAGGTTCTTAACGCAATGCCAAGCAACCAAAAGCTCAATAACATAAAGACAATAGTGAATGCCGAAGCACCGAATTTGGTAAACCCTTGTGAATATTTAAGACCGACAGCCCATGCGATTTCACACAAGCCCGCAATGAAGAGAATTCCCCAAGCCATGTCACATTTCCCAACGAGATGGGGTCGTCCCCGAGAAAAGATAGAGCGGTGAGGTCGTCCTCACTTCTGATTGACTGCTTATTATATACAGAAATTTAAACATAAAAAATAAAACACGGCGATAAGCATACAACTCAAACATCTCATGCACGCTTAAATTCTACGCTTTTCTTTTTAACGGTGGCGGACTCTCTATTTCGCATCAATAACGACACCGTTTTTTAACAATTTACATATAACCTTCTGGTGTTGAAAGTGTTGCATTTATTGCACAAATCACACAAAAACTAATTGAACATGTAAATATGAAAACGTTTGTGTGACTTATATCGCTTAAAACAATGACTGATGACTTTAATATTCAGCCGAATTAATTATAAGGTATGACGTACCCATGAAAGCAATCAAAACCTCTATCGCTGTCCTTGTTGGCGCCGCTCTACTATCTGGATGTAATGACGATACTGAATACGTCAATGTTCAGCCTAAAGAAGTAAAAATAGCGACTTACAACCTCTCTTTTGACCGCGCTACCTTCGAAACTTTGGTAGATGAAATGCAAATTGAACCAACGCAGCAAGCTGCGTTGGTCACCTCTTATTTAGACGGTTCAATCGCAGCCGAAGACAAAACCACTGCGGAAAAAGTCATTCAAATTCGTAACGTTGCAGCAACCATTCAAAAGAATCGTCCTGATGTTCTCATGATGGCGGAATACAACAACGATGGAACAGGTGAAAACAAAGCAGCCATTGAAGGATTCCAGAAGAACTACTTGTCTGTCGCGCAAAGTATCGATGGCGCGGGCGGTGAAGCAAACCTTGAGCCTATTGAATACCCTTATGCTGAATCTTATTCAACCAATACAGGGTTGTTGAGTGAGTTTGATCTCGACAACAACGGAACCGCAGGTCAAATGCCAGGTGATGCATGGGGCTTTGGCATGTACCATGGTCAATATGCATTTGCCCTTATGTCTAAGTATAAAATTGACACGGCAAACACACGTACATTCCAAGCATTTAAATGGAAAGATATGGAAGGTGCGAAAATTCCAACCATTACTATCTGTGACGGTTCGCAAAAGATTCCAGACGGCATGAAGTGTGGTGATGAATGGTACTCAGCGGAAGAATGGGATCAAGTGCGTCTATCTTCGAAAAATCACGTCGACGCGCCAATCATCATTCCAACTCGCAATGGCGAGGAAGTTGTACACTTGTTGATGTCTCATCCTACTCCACCAGTATTCGACACCGGTAAAAACAAAGCGCAAAACGCAGCAGAAGTGGAGTTTTGGCATCATTACATTCAAGGCAAAGACTATTTTTACGACGATGCGGGTAAAACAGGTGGCTTAACGAACGGCGCTAAATTCGTAATGATGGGTGATCAAAACCTTGATCCAGTGGCTGGTGACGGTATTAGCTCTGTAATGCAAGAGCTGCACAACGATCCATTGGTTAACCAAACCGTGATGAATGGTGAGCTTTACCCAACAAGCTTTGGTGCAGCTGAACACGCTGTTGACCGCAGTTCAACTCACCCATATCCGAATCGCATCACTTCAACGTTTGGCTTAGGGGTAGACTATGCCTTGCCTTCAGCAAATTTGAATGTAATAGACTCTGGTGTGTACTGGTCAGCGTCTTATGAAGAAGGCCGTAAACTATTTAACGATGCACGTATCGGTAAGTATGGTGATGGTAAGGATGTATCTTCCGACCATCGCATGATCTGGATTAAAGCACAGTTCTAGACTGCATAAAAAAAAGCCAACCACAAGGAGTCGTGATTGGCTGTATATATTTGTGAACAAGATGGTTCACTAACAACGTCAGTTGGCTAGGTGACCCTCGGCTTAGAAAGGGTCACTCATACTAAAGCATGAGGCGTGCCAACTTTTAAGCGCACAAAAACAGGTTGTTATTTAATCACTTTCATTAAAACTTAACCAATAGCTACTGTTTGCTCACAGAATAAATTGCAATTTGCAAACTACCATTGGCATTTCGCAATAAACCTGATCTTTAGCTCTTGCTTTTATTGCTTCCTAGCTAAGTCGCGTGCAAGGATTAACGCAAGTCCGAATACTTGCAAGAAGAGTCCGATATTCTTGTACCAAGCGATCTTTTCATCCTGCTTTGCCATTACCTCATTGAGCTCTACATTCTCAATGTAGTAATTATCGATGCGGTCTCTATACGAAGCTTGTGCCTGATTTATCTTTGACATTAGTTGAGGAAGTTGATCAATTTTTATTTCATCCGACTCGTTGAGAACCCAAGAAGATAAATGCCCTGCTAATACCTCTTCTAGCTCTAAAGGTATCGCTACGCTCTGACTTATGTGCACATGCAGCAGTAAAGCTTCTCTTTTCCTTTCTAGGGTTTCCACACTGTTCCATGCGAGTTGGATGGAATACAAGTTTTCTGCTGTTTGCTCTGCGAGCTGCGAGTGCTGTTTACCCAACTTATCAAGGACTAAGCTAGTAACGATGATCGCGCCAATATTCAGTACTAATCCAATCAGAACGAGTACCCAAGGTGGTGGAATGTAACGTCGCAGACTTACCATAACTTATCGTATGGCAGGTAAATCATATTTAACACAACCAATGAAAGTATCACCAGAAATGTCACCTGCATCCCTCTAATGCGCTTTTTCAAGTCTTTTTTCAATATGCCTTTAGCATGAATAACTCGACCAATTACAAAAATAATACCGGTGAGATGTATCCATGTTGGGTAAGCACTATTGAATTCTAAAAGTGCCATTAAAATCAGGGTGATGGGGATATATTCTGTCGCATTGCTCTGGGCACTACGAGCAATTTGTAGAGCCTCTACCCCACCATCGGCATAAGCAATTTGATTTAAGCGACGTTGCTTAATTACTTGAACAGCCAACCAAATAATGAGTATTGCGAGAATGTTGGCATACAGAGCTGTGATCATATGTCGTCCTTCTTGATCTGGTTTTCACTTATATAAGCGTGTCACTTGGCTATAACTATAGCGGTATCATTATGATAATGCGTCAAATAATCTCAAGTTATGATTTCTACTCGGAAAAAAACGAAAGCCAATGCTTCATGACATTAAAAATGCCCTCGAATGGAGGGCATAAGAATAAAGAAGCTAATATGTGAGAATATTGAAACCACTATAAGGGGTGTTTGACCAGCTTTTTGCGCCGATGCCCTTTGATAATACTTTCAAAAATTGTGAACAACAGCCCTGCCCAAATAAATGCAAAGGTCACCGCTTTCACTTCGTCAAACAACTCGCCAAAAAACATAACTGCCAACACAAACTGCAAGCTTGGCTCGATGTATTGCATTAGACCGACGGTTGATAAATTAGTTATACGTATTGCGATAGAATAAAATACAAGTGGTAAAAGTGTGATAGGTGCACTGCCAAAATACAAAAGCAATGTTTTGGTATCTGTGCCCGAAGCCAGTTCACCAGTTGCCCATTGTTTATAGAGCAAATAT
Source organism: Vibrio sp. 1562 (assembly GCF_033340155.1). Classification (NCBI taxonomy): domain Bacteria; kingdom Pseudomonadati; phylum Pseudomonadota; class Gammaproteobacteria; order Vibrionales; family Vibrionaceae; genus Vibrio; species Vibrio sp. 1562. The sequence continues at coordinate 85,786 of NZ_JAWOVY010000020.1, read as the reverse complement.
GCGAGTGCAACTGGAGTCAGTAACAACGCCTCAACAAACAAGGTTGTACTCCAGTCATAATTTATCTTCTTCTTGTAAAGCCCATACAAAGCAAAGAACAACCCCATCGTTAGTGCGATAACGGGCAGCTGACCATAGTGAATCACTTGATACATAACACCAATTGTTGCCAGCACGATTGCAATAAGTTTGCCTTTTGAGAGCTTATCCCCAAGAATAAATACGCCTAGTGCAACAGATACTAATGGCCCAATAAAGAAGCCTAAGCTGGCATCAATGACCCGATGATGGGTCAAAGCCCAAGTGAACGCACTCCAAGAAATACACATCAAACTGCTCGCCACAAACGTGTACCACAAGGATTTTTTATCAAGCCAGATTTCTTTCCAATTCAACCCTCGACGGGTTATCCCAAGTACAATTAGAAACCCGACAGGTACAGACCCAATGATTCGCCATGCTAGCAACTCATCCATAGAAGCATTTGGTAAATAACGATAATAAATTGGTAGCAATCCCCAGATCACAAAGGAGAATGCTGCCATAAAAGTGCCATAACGAGTGTTATTCATAAAACTATCGCCCATCTAAACGACCAAATTTGGCGTAAGTAAACAAGTCCGCCATACATAAAAAGGAATGCAATCCCGCAGTGACTTTATGATGCAGATGGCATTATTGGCTCAACGCTTGTACGACGGCGGTAAAGCCACTCACAAAACACAACACAAGTGCCCCAAACCGAATCTTTTCTTTTGGTAACGACTGGGTAGTTTTCATTGCTAGCCAGTAACCAAGCGCCGCAGCAGGTAATAGAGGAATAGTAATGACCAAATGATGCAATGTGAAGAAGCCCACTGGGATTTGTACTATTAGTGAAATAATCGAACTGAAAACAAAAAAAGCCGATAAGTTGCCGCGTAACTGATTTGCTTCTTGATGCTGCAACAATAACGCCATCGGAGGGCCTCCAATCGCAGAACTGGTACCAAACAACCCAGAAAAGAAACCAGCACATGTCATACGCGAAGGCGTAGGCTCAACCCGAAACGGTAAAACACTCACCAAGACTGCAAACAGCACCAACAAACCAATCCAAAGCGTGAGAGTTTGTGTAGATACAAAAAAGAGTAGCAAGCCACCAGCAATTGATCCCGGCACTCGCCCAATCAACGCCATCTTTAAGCCGCCGATTTCAACACTACTGCGGTGCTTCATCGCATTCATCAACGAAATAAATAACGCGACTAAACAGATTGGCGCAGGAACATATTCTGGCGCCCAAAGAATCAGTAAAGGTGCGGCAACAATAGCCAAGCCAAAACCGATTGCGGTCTGGACATAAGAGCCAAGAAATATCAAACCTATTGCAAGGAAGTTTATCGAATCGAATTCCATTTAGATTATTCTTATATTTGAAAAATAAACACAAAACCAAAGCACATTCGCATGATGAATACCTCAGGCATACTGCGATATGAATTCCGCGTAGCATTCATCAAAGTGAATAAAAAGACAATCCATTTGTGCGGTTCGCCCTCATTTGCATTTTGTATTTCATTCCGCTGATGTACATGTTTGCTTACATCGAAGAGGATTCATGCTCGCCTGTTCACGCAGCATTTCTTCAGCGGAATTAATGACCTCTTAAAATCTAGCAGAATTAGACCCGTGAATTCTCCATTGCATTTAATGGATTCAGTCAATTAGTGCGGCGTCGGTATAGCACTTTACAACTCACCTCTTTATACTACTGATCGATTTATCATTACCGTACTTATTTACACAATAAACAAGTGTACGGTCAGTGTTTTTCTACCTTTAACTTGCTGTGAAAATAATATGAAAAAACAAACGGGATTTACTCTAATAGAGTTAGTCGTAGTTATTGTCGTGCTCGGTATTCTTGCTGTCACTGCCGCGCCACGCTTTTTAAACCTTCAAAGCGATGCACGTGAAGCTCGTTTGGAAGGAATGAAAGGCGCTATTGCATCAGCATTAGGCGTAGGTTATGGGAAAATGGCGATTGCAGGGTTGGAACATTATCCATATATATCAAATAAACACACTGACGCAGGTTCAGGTAAGGGCCCAGAAAGTCTGCCTTTCTCAAGCTGTGAGTTAAATGGCTCTCTTAGCTGTACATTTAGGTACGGTTACCCAGATGCAGATGAAACAAGCTTAGCTCTATTAGTCTCGGAACTTGAGAATCAGCACGGTGATAGTGACTGGAAAATTGTTCAGACTAACAACATTAAAGTCGTCATTTCAGCAAGAGATGATAAAAATAGTAGCCTAACTCAATGCGGAATTTTATATGGGCCGCCGCAGACTCCAAACGAGAGTTACACCTTAGAGATTCTTCCCTGCCCTCAATAAAAATAAGGCTGCCAATCGGCAGCCTTATTTGTTTCATCTGATCGGTTTTTTACGCAAAGTTAAACACGTATTTATCCATCATATTCACCATGCGGCCAATCTCTGGCTTGGTAATCGTATCATTTGCGCCAAGAGATAGTGCTTTCGCTCGGTTATCCTCACTCATCAATGACGAGAACATAATGATCGGCATTTCATGAAACGCTTCGGTATCGCGTAGTCTCTTCACTAAGTGCATACCATCCATTCGAGGCATTTCTACGTCCGTAACCACCGCATCTAATAGCTCTTTAACTGGCAAGTTTTCTTCTTTCGCGACCTCGATCAAGCTCATCAACTTCTCATGCGCCTCACCACCGTCTTTACATGTGATCACATTGTAACCTGAAGAAGCTAATGTATCTTGGATCAAAGAGCGAATAAAGGCTGAGTCATCCACCACCATGATCGTTTTCGCATTACGCTTACCAACCATTCTCTGGTTGAGATCCACCGACTTGTCCCCTTTCACATCGTATTTTTCCATACTCAGTTCTGGGTTGATGTCTGCGATGATTTTTTCAAAGTCGAGAATCATGATCAGGTTGCCTTCTTTACGGACAACGGCTACTACACAATCTTGTTCGCCCGCTTCCAAAAACTGACTTGGTGATTCCACATCATTCCAAGAGATACGATGAATACGCGAAATGCTGTCAATTAAGAAGCCATTGGTCATTTTGTTGAAATCCGTAACGATTACAAACTTGCGCTCCAGATCTTGTCGTGTTGGCACACCTAACCAACCAGCTAAATCCACTAAAGGCGTCAGTACATCTCTGGATGAGAACACACCAATCATATGAGGTTGTGCGTTTGGATAATCGGTTGTTTCTGGCACGCGAATCACTTCTCGTACTTTCGCAACGTTAATGCCGTAATAACAAGTTTTTGTGCTGCCATCTGGCAATGTTTTTTCTAAATGAAACTCGATGATTTCAAGCTCATTGGTACCACTTTCTGTCAAAATGGTGCTGGTTACGTTACTCATAAAGCCAATTATCCAACCAAAAATACGCATCAGAAAAAGTTTGATGCAAACGCCATGAGAAGCCATTCTCTGGCTAAAAATCCAAAAGTCCTTTTTAGTCGTTACAACAAAATTTGTAAACCATTAAAAGGACGGCTAACGCACATTTCCATACCAAACCATGTAAAATTGTCTCATTTTTGAACACGACATTATGAGTGGCCAAAGTGCGAATTAACACCTCCACTTTTAGCGGCAGAGTCAATGAAAAGTTTAGAAATAATTTGAAGTGATGTTCAGCGTCAATAGCCAAACCTATCCAACAGATATCAGTACAAAGTTGGCTAGCGTGCTCATGCCTAGTGTAGAACAAGCTCTCTTCAAGTGGCTTGGTATAAAACTGCGCTTGCTAACACACGGGTTTAAATCGAAGCGCTAGAAACATCACAAGAAAATCTGAAGGCATAGAACACTGAAAGAACACTTTCAGTTTGTTAGTTTTCTGTCAACGTAAGTTTCAAGCAATCATCCTATCACTAGGTATTTCAATACCTGACATCGCTATTCCCATAATCAAGACACTGATTTTCACTTTTGGAAAGAGTCATTTTCCTTCCTCTTAGCAAGGTTTTTCCTACAATCCTATTCATCCAATTGCGCTGTCGCCTGACAGCACACTAGTTGATGTATTAGGTGAGGTTCACTTTGAATAATGTTCTTATTATCGACGCTCAACCATTGTATAGCGAAGCACTTGCTTCTCTAGTTGAATCTGTAATCAACGCAGCTGAAGTGATTCAAACCACTGACAGTGCGGAAGTGATGGATCTTGTTCGAGGCCAAAAGATTGATTTGATTATTTTAGACGTAGTGCTTGGCGACCGCGATGGTATGCGTTTAGCCAAAAACATTTTAGCGACGGGATATCGTGGCCGACTGTTATTTGTTTCTTCACGTGACTACTCGAGTCTTTCTAAAGCCGCGTACGAAATGGGCGCAAACGGCTTCTTAAGCAAACATGAAACAAGAGAGACCATTATTGACGCAATTGTGAGTGTTTCACGCGGTTACTCAATGTTTAAGTCGACTCACACACCATCGTCGGGTAACGTAACACTTTCAAATCGCGAAGCCATGGTGTTCCATTATCTTGTACAAGGCTACTCTAATAAGAAGATTTCTGAACAACTTTCACTCAGCGCTAAAACAATCAGCACCTACAAAACGCGTATTCTGAAAAAGTACCATGCGGACACGTTGATTGAACTTCTGCATACTATTCCTCAGTCAGAAAACATTGAGTTTTGCCGCTAAGCGCTCATGTATTTTGCAATAGCACCGATTAACAGCTGGTGCATTGCATCATGTCTTAAGCTTTGCTTCACCTGTACAACCACTTTTGGCCAGCCATCTGGGTAAAAATGCTCTGGCACTCTTATAAATTTATATCCATCAATTGGCGCCTGATATTCAAGTAGCACGGTTGCGGCGCTTTTTTGCTTAATTAGCTTCAATACGCTGCTTACGTTGTCTAGAGCCGCAATACGGTTGATGACCATACCGTGGCTTTCCATCGCACGCTTAACGAGCTGCTCTTTCTCTTTCCAACCGATAATCTCTAACATGATAAAGGGAAGTTTGGCTGCTTCTTCTAGGGTGGTAATTCCCAGCTCTTCAGGGACAACTAACACAGCAGGCGCATAGCCGATGAACTTCTGATAAACAGATTTCGGAACATCCTCGTTGAAGTAATGTAATTGCGCATCCACTTTGCCTAGGATTATCTCTTCTATCGTATACTCTGTAATCGTTGCTATCGAAATGTGCGCCTTGGGAAACAGCGCCATTAAATCCATTGCAAGTAAATGCCCAAATGAGTATTGAGCGGTTTGCGGTAAACAAATGGTGATGTCTTTTTCGTAATTTTCCGGTTCAAACTCATCTCTAATTAGACAAGTTTCAAGCTTCTCGAGTGCATCGGAAATTTTAGGTAATTGACGTTTTAAATAGTCCGTCGGTTCCATGTGGTGAGGATGCCGAATAAACAATTCATCGTTTAGCTGGAGTCGCAATCGGGCAAGGTATTTGCTAATTGACGCTTCGCTCTTCCCCATCGCTTTCGCAACGGGCTTGAGCTGACGGTGCTTATCCAGTAAGACAAGTATTTTAAGTAAGTTTAAGTCGAGATCTTTGTTCACGTGCGACACCAAATGTAAGGTCGAGAATAAATAGAGCAATCACTATTTGTTGACTGCTCTAATATAAAAGACCACTCATTCTGTTTGGTCAAATTAATCAAACAGTTATGTCATGGTTATGTTCCGTAACTTAACATTGAGTCAATACTAGCGCTGCTTAATGGGACTTTTGTCTGTGTTTTTTCATCTCATAGAGATCTTCATCTGCACGTACAATAACGTCCTGAAGCGTTTCGTGTAATTCATTCGCCGCGATACCAGTACTCACACTAACTTCGATATCCAAGGTCTTTAGTCGGTTATCTTTAACGACACTACGAAGCTTCTTCGCCAATGTTGAAGATTGACTGATACTGCAACCCGGAAGAATCGCAACAAACTCATCACCACCAGTTCGAACTAGATAATCACTATTTCGAAACACTTTAGACATAGCATCAGCAATAATCCCAATAACTTCGTCCCCTACATGATGACCGTAATGGTCATTGATTCGCTTGATCCTATCGCCATCTATTGCAATGACGGAATATGGCGCGGTTTCCAAACGACGTTTGAATTCGCTATCTTGAAAAACTCTGCGGTTAAACAATCCCGTTAAATCATCTTTCGTCACGTTCGTCAGTGCTTTCGCGAGGCGAAGTTTGCTCTCTTTAGATTCATAAGCTTTGTTGTAATACGCTAAGGTTACGAAAAAGAAGATGATAAACAAGAACACGTAATCCAATACAATTTTACTGAATGGGTACATGTAAACGATAAGATTGTTGTTGTCTGCGACATATGATTGGGTGTACGCGAATGATGGAAAGGGGTAGCCAGCGAAATAAATCACCATTTGCTTGTTCCCATTCGCTATTTGAACATCCACCGCTTTCCCATCATTATAAAGCGGCGAGAGGTACAATTGTTCCGAGAACTCCCCCACTAACTCACCTTGAAAGTAAACCGGACTCATGATGCTTATCGCCATGTCATCGGAGTATGTCGTTTTAAATGGTAGGGAAAACAATACCCGGTCCGTCAGTTGCTCTTTCCACGCAGCTAACACACAAGAATAATTACTTTTACACCAATCAACATCAAATGTGGCTTTCACTCCCTCTAACGCTTCAATCGGTCTCTCTAAGATGAGTTTGTTTCCAGTATAAGAACGAAAATACATAACGGCATTTTGTCGATTGAACGCATTTGATAAATACGCTTCAGCCTGATGAAGCGATTTCCGTGCAACAGCTTCAACGTAATTAAGTTTTTCATAAGGTGACAGGGAGTAAATCGCATCTTGAAAGCTCAGCTTTGTTTGCGCTTCTACTTCACTCACGCTCATGCCTTTGTATTGCTCGAGCTGCGCTTCCGTCAATAGCCCCATGAGAATTACTTTTTGTTTTATTTTGGCTAAATTATTCGCGTAAGTGTTGAACTGCTTTACTTCATAAGAAATTAACACCGCACCAATCATTGTGACAGAAGTGACGAATAGTAATGTTGCGATGAAAAGAGACAACGCGATACTTTTAAGTGTCATGATGCGGTCTTACGCCCCCGCCACTCTTGTTAGCTCAACAATGTTCTTTACGTTAAATTTATCCAATAGACGGCGTTTGTATGTGCTGACTGTTTTATCACTTATTGATAGCACTGAAGCGATTTCTCTATTGGACTTTCCTTGTAGTAAATACTTCATTACTGCACTTTCTCTGCTTGAAAGTTGTGACATTTCTCGAACGCTGTTAACAACTTGCTTAAATTTGAAGAAGGTATACCCCTTCTCTACCGCTTCTATCGCGTCTTTAAGAATGTCGTGATTTTCCGATTTACACACATAGCCATCAGCGCCAGAACGAAAAGCCATTTGGCTGTACATTTGGCTAGTTTCAGCGGAGAAGAAAATGACTTTGCCTTCATAACCATGGGATTTGATACGTTTGTAGAAATCAAACCCATCGCAATCTGCCAAGTTCACATCTAAGATCAACAGTTGAATTTCTTCCTTTTTCAATATTTGTAATGCCATCTTCGCTGATGTTGCAGTAAATACCCCATTTGTTTTACCTAACTCTTCCAACAACGACTTGATTGCAACACAAACGAGAGGATGATCGTCAAAGATCAAGTAATTCAATTTATTCATATCTTTCATTTAGTATGGTTATGGCTTCTAGTGGCATGGGTTTATCAATGTAAAAGCCTTGGCAAAGATCAATCCCATACTCACGTATCGCTTGCAGTGTGACTTCGTCTTCAATACCTTCCGCGACCAGTCGTATATTCAAACTTTTCGCTAACGCGCAAATAGCAACAACGATGTTGCGTTTTTTGATGTCGCATTCGACACCTTGTACAAACGAACGATCGATTTTTAACTCGTTGAATGGCAGTTGAGCCAGTTTTTCAAACGTCGATGAACCCGTGCCAAAATCATCTATTGAGACAGTGACACCGTTCATCCTCAACTTGAGTAAATTCTTGTACAGGGACGCGCTAGTCTGAAATGTATCTCGCTCTGTAATTTCAATGGTGATTTGTGATGGGTCAATCTCGCTCTCTGAACATTGCTGTAAAAAGTAGTGAGAGAACGCCGTATCTTCTAAATTTTCATGGTCTACATTGATGGATACGTTTTGCGTCAATCCGCGGTGTTTCATGTCATAGATAACATTACTCAATACAGCTTGAAACAACTCTCCTGAAAGGCGGCAACGCTCTACAATTGGCAAAAAATAATGAGGTGCTAACACACCATAAATGGGGTGATTCCAACGCGCGAGCGCTTCATACCCAAGCACTTTCCCACTTTGCACATCGACTAAAGGCTGGTAATAATTTTTCACGCGCCCTTCAGCCAGAGCAAACAGGAATTCTTGATCTTCCACTTCAATAGGTTGCGCAAAGCTGACTTGTTTCGCTTTTTCATCTTTTATTTTACCTAACAAATCAACGACTTCATTTTCATCGTATGGCTTAGGCAGCTTCCCTAATACTTCAAAACTAAATCCCTCGCACATGGCTCTTACCGCAGAAATAATGGTCAATTCCATTGCACTGACCAGTACAACTTGCCCCTGGTACTGGACTTTATCGAGCATTTCCATCATATCGATGCCGTCTTTTCCGGGCATTTGGATATCACAAAAAATTACGTCAAAATGTTGTTCCTGCACACTCTGAATAGCAGCATCCACACAGTTAAAGGGGATGACTTGCGCGCAATAGCGATCCAATATTTGCGAAAGTATTGTGGTTTGTAGCGGATGGTCATCAATCACCATCACATTAAGTTGTGTATTCATTTGTCTCTACCCAATAGTTTATGTTTTCGATCTCCTGCTCGATTCGTAAAATTAGCTCCGCTGTTCGCCTGTCAAACTCCGCAGCACTAACTCGTTCTGCCTCAATACAAAGCTCAGTCAGCATGCTTACCCCTATCGCCCCAACCGCTCCTTTGATGCCATGAATGACCCGTTTTTTGTCTCGCTCAGTCGATGCGGCGTTTAAGTTTTTTATATCTGTAGACATTGATTGACTAAACACGCGCGCAATCTCTTTTGCGTCCTGTGCTTTGAACCGTTTAATCCAGCCGGGCAGCCTACCCCTCTCTTTTTCGCCAATAAATGGAATCAAAACGGTTTTTAATTGATTAAGGTCATAGGGCTTGTAGAGCACATCATCAATGCCGATATCCTGTGTACGTTCAATGGCAAGACGAGCATCTTCTGCTGTCACACCGATGATTGGAATTGCTTTAAATTCGGAGTTTTTCACGTGCCTAACAAGCTCATAGCCATCCATTTCTGGCATATGAAAATCGGTCAGCAGCAACACAACGTTTTCATCTTGGTTGATGTATTCCCATGCTTCGCGGCCGTTATTCACAATGACAGGTTCGATTCCAAGTTCATGAAGCTGCATTGCTATCACACTTTGGTTAATGGGATTATCTTCTGCGACCAGTACCGTGCCGAGAACCCAAGAAACCACTTCTTGATTTGCGTCACTAAGCTTGGTTTCTTGCTGCGTTTGGCTGAGCAAATTGAACAATGTATCTGGATATTGAAGCTCTCTTAGCGTAAGACTGCCAAGTACCCTTTGTTCGTCACGCAGCATTAGGCCATTAAAACTGGCATCGCTGTCGTGTATAGGGTGAAGGTTCGCCACCATTGTTTTTAACGTCGCTGGACGCATTTTCCACGCGTCACACCACTGGCGAACATTAAGTGGTAAGCTCTCGCTATACGTCCAGTTCAAACAAACGTCTGGCTCAGAGTCGCAATGCTCAATTGGCAGTCTGACGGTAATCGTCGTGCCCAAGCCAAATTGTGAATCGATGCAGAGCACGCCGCCCATGCTGTCGATCAATCGGTCAACAATGCTTAGCCCCAATCCAGTACCGCCATATTTACGCGTAATAGTGTCATCCGCTTGAACAAAAGGATTGAGAATGCCTTCGAGTTGGTCATCCGTCATGCCGATACCTGAATCCGCCACTTTCAAAATAAGCTGCTTTTCATGAAGAATGACACTGATTCCAACCTCTCCTTCGGCAGTGAATTTCACCGCATTGGAGAGCAGATTGGTGGTAATTTGCACCAATCGCAGCGCGTCGATTTCAATGAAAGCATTCGAAAATGGTTTGATTGTCACTTTGTAATCCAAACCTTTCGCAAGCGCTCGTGGTTCAAAGCTTCGAAACACATCGCACAAGGTTTTAAGCAAGTCGGTCTTAACTGGGGCGACGGTTAAGTGCCCTGCCTCTAACTTTGAATAATCCAGTACTTCGTCTACTAGCGTATTCAAATGATTGAGCGAGCGTATGGCTTGGGCAATTAACTCGCGATTTGAATCTGCCATCACTTGGCGATTTAGCAAATCGAGGATGCCGTGTGCTGCCGACAATGGCGTTCTTAATTCGTGACTCATGGTTGCCAAAAAGTTTTCGCGCGCACGTACCGCGGTTTGCGCTTCTTTTTGCGCATCGATTAACGCCTGCTCACGTTCTTTTTGCTGGGTAATATCTTGAATAACAGTCAGTACAAACTTGTTCTTACCGCTAGGAGAAGCGATGACTTTGCGTTCTCGATATACATGTTTAATATCAAGTTCACAGCCCGATGAGGCAACCTCTTCTGAAACACGCTTTCCAGCAATAACAGTGGTCAGTTCATCAAAATTATTCACCAGAGGAGCGTGCGTAGAATCACTTTTCAACTTACATTGTTGGCACTGTTTACTGTTGTAGTTGGCACAATTACTCATCTCCATATGGTTATTTTCACTATGGATAAAAACCAAGCTATTGATCTCTTTGATTATGTCCATCAGCCATTGCTTTTCCGCTTCCTCATTGTCAGCATTAAATTCGGCTAACCTCACTTTAAGTCGCATGTGAGATAAGATGAAATACGCCGCAATTAACATGAGACAGAATATGAATGAACCAGCAACAACAAATGTAGCGATCTGCTCCGCGTCATAGCCATAAGTCAGTTTGAAGCTTCGGTGAGAACGCAGCAGTTTTTCGATCTCGTTAGAATCAATGGTTTCGATGATGCTGTTCAACATGTGTTGAAGTTGTGTATTGTGGTTTGCAACCGCAAATGCATTAGAGAACGTCAAAACGTCCTCCGCATTGATCACCAAGCCATCGACTTGATCTTGTGCAATCATGTTGTGAACGATGTCGTCAGGAATGTAAGCCACATCCAAAACGCCCGATTTCAAATCGGTAAGCAGCTTTTTCAAATCATCATAATGATCAACTTGGCCTTGCTGCCAAGTGCCCAAATGAACTAACCCTTGCTTTTTCAAAGTGAGCAGAATACCCGCTTCTTTCAGTGCAGATTTATCGCGCTTGCTCTGCTCCGCTTGGATAGCCACGTAATTACTGTGCATGAATGGTTTAGTGAACAACCAGTCTGACTTAGGTAGATCACCCACATAAGAGATGGGGACTATATCGGCATCAAATGCCGTTAATCCATTGGAAAGGCTCGACGTCGGTTTCACATACTTAAAGCTCAAGCCAGTACGAGACTGCAATAAGTCGATGAAGTCTGGAAAGAAACCGTCTAACTCACCCGTTTGCGAATCTCGGTAGAGAAACGGATAAGCTTCGTCACTGCTGCTGTAAGTTATCACTAGTTTGTTTTGATGATTACGTCGGTAATCTACCAATAACTTATCACTGATATGGTAAGGATTTTTCGAGGCGACGGAGCGAATGTTTTTTCCATTTTGCTCCCACTGAAGGATTTTGTTGATGTCATCGATCAGACGTTGTTTGTCCAACGAAGCGATAAAACTCACCTCTTCGTTTTTCAACCAACTGGGAATATCGACAACCCCTTTTACAATGTCATTCAAATCCAAATATTGGGTAATACCAACATAAGTGTAAATCAGCGCGTTCGCTTTACCTCGCTTAACTTCATTAAACGCCTCTAAACGTGTTTTAACGTAATGTATCTTATCGATACCGCGTTCAGTGAGGTTGTCACAATATACACTGCCCTCAACACACACCCATTTAAGATCACGCGCATCACTATCTCGGTAAGTGGCATTCCGATACCAAACAGCGATAGTGCTCGAAAAAAAGGCATCGAAAACAAGAAACGCTTTTCTCTTGCTGCTGTTTTACTAAATCCAACCGCACCATCAATCCTCTTGCTTTCGACATCCGCAAGTAAAGACGGAATATGCTTGTAAGTCCGAAGTTCTAACTCATAATCCAAAGCTTTAGTAATGTTAGACAAATACTCAAGACTAATTCCGTACGAAGGACCAACGCTACCGTCAAACGAGTCTTTAGCTTCGTCTTGCGCAATAACACCAACGATGACCTTCGGTTTAGGACTCTGTTTGGCAGTTGAGCAAAAAGAACTCGCTAAAAAAATTAAGGCGACGGACGATACCGTAATACTTCTAAGAATACTGAGCATGACTGCTTCCTCTGAATGGAAGCTCAGACTAGTTTTTGTCAGATAAAAGTCAAACTTCGCTCAATAGCGAAATAAAAATAAAGCTTTGATATAAAACCAAAAAACCAAAATTCGTCAGAACAATCTGACAACACAATCCACCTTTGACTACACAGTGTTTGCGTTCGGTCTCTCACCCAGACGGATATTCACTGCGAGTCGGTATACATAAGGGATGTGTGCTTTTAGGTTTGCACGCCATAGCTTTTTACTTTCATCTTGAATGATTCATCATCATTCCATGATAAACTGGCGTATTAACATGAAAGAAAGCTCAACTCCGCGGTTTCGAGCAGCTTGAAGTAAACACAGTTTTAGAAAATGCGTTCTAGTATTGTGTCACTCAAGATTCACATTGCTACTTTTACAACCGCTGGAGCATTAGAAAAATTAAGGTATTAAATTCAAATGGTTAATAACTCAATCCAGTGGTTTCCTGGCCACATGCACAAAGCACGTAAAGAGATCGAAGAAGCAATCCCTCAAGTGGATGTGATCATCGAAGTACTGGATGCTCGTATTCCTTTCAGTAGTGAAAACCCTTTGATTTCTCAAATCCGTGGTGACAAACCTGTCGTTAAAGTTTTGAACAAACGTGATTTGGCCGATCCAGAATTAACTCAACTGTGGATTGAGCACTTGGAGCAAGAGCAACATGTAAAAGCAATGGCGATCACGACTTCTGAACCACAAGAAGTGCACCGAATCATGGAGCTTTGCCGCAAACTTGCCCCACACCGAGAAGAAATTGGTAAAAACATTCGCACCATGATCATGGGCATCCCAAACGTTGGAAAGTCGACGATCATTAACACCCTCGCAGGTAGAACAATCGCTGTAACAGGTAACCAACCCGCGGTTACACGTCGTCAACAACGTATCAACCTGCAAAATGGCATCGTATTATCTGATACTCCAGGAATTTTATGGCCAAAAGTGGAAAATCCACACAGTGGCTTCCGCCTTGCGGCTACCGGCGCGGTAAAAGATACAGCGATGGAATATGACGAAGTCGCATTCTATACCATTGAATACCTAGCAGCTCATTATGCAGACAAGCTTAAAGAGCGTTATCAAATTGAAGAGCTTCCAGAATCAGATATCGAGATCATGGAAGAAATTGGTCGTCGCCGCGGTGCACTACGTGCAGGTGGACGTGTTGACTTGCACAAAGTATCAGAGATCTTATTGCACGAACTTCGTCAAGGCACTTTGGGCCAAATTACATTAGAACGCCCAGAAATGATCACTCAAGAGCTGATTGAAGTCGAGATTGAGACCGCCCGTAAAGAAGAAGAAAAAGCGAAGCGTAAAGAAGAGCGTCGTAAGCGCTATTTACGTAATAAGCGATAAGCTTGTCTCTTATCTACTCATGTTTCAAGGCGCGATTTTCGCGCCTTTTTTGTTATCTAATGCGCCCATTTTTTTCACTTTTCAAACTTTATATTCCTCATCCAAAATCCCAGATATGAAGCACGAAAAAACACCGCAAAATCGCCGTATAAACTTTAAGCACAAACTAGTTTAGACCCCGGGCCCCTATAGAGTTACAGCCACCATCCAACCCTCAAATGTCGAGTTTGCAAGGGTCTGCAAACTTATGCAACCTGGTTAGTGACACTCTCCCCAAAATCCTCAATATGAATAAGTGTCAGCGCTGGCGTTTTTCCATATGAAGAAGAGATTTATTATGAGTGAAACTATACAAAGCAAACCACTTCCCTCCTTTATCGAGGAACGCCTAGATTTTTATATTCAAGATCTAATCGAACCGAATGAGAACAAAAAACACCTTGTTCTTGGTAAACGCCCACCGTGTAATGCCGTTGTCCTGCAAAGCAATGATTACCTTGCACTGTCTCATAATAAGGAGATTCAAAACGCGCATCGTGATGCGATTTCCCAACACGATGACAACGCCGTGATGTCCGCGATTTTCTTACAAGACGATGAATCGAAACCTGTATTTGAAACGCAACTAGCCAGTTTCGTTGGTATGCCTAGTTGTCTACTTTCTCAATCTGGTTGGGCTGCGAATGTCGGTTTATTGCAGACTATTTGTGCACCGAACATACCTGTGTACATTGATTTCTTTGCACATATGTCTTTGTGGGAAGGCGCACGTATTGCCGGAGCACAAATTCATCCGTTCATGCATAACAACACCAGTCACCTAAGAAAACAGATTTCACGTCACGGTTCAGGGATCATTGTTGTGGATTCGGTTTACAGCACTATCGGAACCATCGCTCCTCTACGTGATATCTACGAAATAGCACAGGAGTTTGACTGCGGCCTGGTTGTAGATGAATCACACTCTTTAGGTACACACGGTCCACAAGGTGCGGGGATACTGCAGGGTCTTGGCTTAACTCATAAGGTAGATTTTATTACCGTTAGTCTTGCCAAGACATTTGCTTATCGTGCTGGCGCGATTTTAGGCCCAGAAAAACTGGCGAAGACGCTTCCATTTGTGGCGTACCCTGCAATATTTAGTTCTACCGTATTACCGCAAGAGATCATTCGGCTAGAGAAAACACTGGACGTCATAAGAAAATCAGATGATAAGCGAGATATTCTGTTTGAAAGAGCCAAGTCTTTAGCCGTTGGTTTAAAACGCATTGGATTTACTATTCGCAGTGAATCACAAATTATCGCATTAGAATGTGGTAACGAGAGAAACACTGAGCGAGTCCGCGACTTTCTCGAAGAGCGAAATGTTTACGGCGCAGTGTTTTGCCGCCCTGCAACTGGAAGGAACAAAAACATCATCCGTTTTTCAGTCAATGCAGACATGACAGCTGCTGAAGTTGATCATGTACTCACTGTCTGCCAACAAGCATTTGCACACCCTGACTTAGAGTTTGTGTAAGTTAGTGTGTAGATAAAACTAAAGAGCTCAACAGTTTTGCTGAGCTCTTTATTCGTGTTATTCGTTGTGAGCAACTCGCCTCAAGAAAACAAGTCGCGAATGATTAGATCCAGTTTGCGATTTTATCGAACAAACGATTTTTATCCGCCGGTTTTACGATGAAGTCAGACATACCCGAAGACCCAATTTTGTCCAACGTGACAGGTGAACTATCCCCTGTATGTGCAATAATAGGTACCGACGCATAGTTTTTATCCGAGCTTCGAATTCGCCTAGACGCTTCTACACCATCCATAATTGGCATTTCGATATCCATCAGAATGAGATCAACATCTTCTTGCTCTAGTGTATCCAGAGCCTGCTGCCCGTCTTCTTTCTGAATCACTTCAAAGCCTTGCTTTTCAAGTAACATTGCCGTGAATTTACGCAAAGATTCATTATCATCCACGACCATAATTGTGCGCTTATTTGAATTATCTAACGTCACCGAGGCCGTTGGTGTCGATACATAGCTTGAATCATATAAGAGACGCTCAATAGTTGGTTTAGTATTCAATAACCAGGCTTGCGTTTCGATCCAAATAGGTTCATATGCAGCCTTACGTGCTCTCTGAGTCGGATGATGCTCAAAAAGATAAACTATGCGTGCTTCAGTGAAAGACAAGAGAGATTCTAATCTATCCAATTGGTTTGCTCTTGGATCTAAGCTCTCAAGATCGATAAAAATCAGATCGAATTCGAACTCGTACTCTTTCTTTTTGAGTACTTGGTTGGCATCTAAAATCGTCGAGTCAAAGCCCATAAAACGGCTAATATCTGTTACTTTAGACACCAAGATATCTTGGCTAGTCACCGTTAGAATGGTTTTGAGTTTAGTCAGATCGTTTTTGATTTCAGTAACGGTATCAGATGTCGTTAGTGGGAAAGTTAACGTAAATTGAGACCACTCCCCTAACTGAGATTGACACTCAATGTTCCCCCCAAATGAACGCATGACTTTTTTACAAAACGGTAGACCCAAACCATAACTTCCTGATTTGCCAGTGGTGTAAAAGTCTTGAAAGATATTGCGTAGAACATCAGGAGCAATGCCAGCACCATTATCGGTTACAACAATTTGATTAAAGCGTTCTGAACTTACCATGGATACATGTATGTGAAAATCTTCAGATTTACGGTGATGGAAGGCATTCTTGAAGAGGTTATACATAACGTATTTAAGTAATGTATCACTACCTAGAAACTCAAACTCACTTCTCGCATCCAGCGATATGGCAAATCGATCAGTGGCACGTTTATAACTGAAGCTTTCAATTGCCTGTTCAACGACCGAGTGAACTGAATATTTTTTGAAGCTAGAACGAGAAACTCGATTTTCATCAATCGAAGTTAGCAATAAATCGATGGTTTCATTACCCGATTGGATAATGTTCATTGCATCCTGACTCACTTCACGTAATAAGGTGACATCCTCTACACTCATGACGTACTGCTCTTTTCCTGCCTCTTTCATGTTGGGCAAGATCGACTGGATAACATCTATTGAAGTGCAAAGCCCACTCAACGGGTTACGCATTTCATGTGCGATCCCTGCCCCGAATGATTTTGCCAGCGAGACTTTCGCTTCATGTTCAACTTGGTTACGAAAATAGAACAAATTACCGAAGACATAAATAAACAGAAAGATTGGCACATGAGTCCAATCCATGGTCAAGTCAAGATGGAACCCTTTTGCAACCCAAGCGAAGAATGTTGCTAAACCTATCCCAGCAAAGGTTTGAGCAAACATGGCCCTAGTAACATGAACCAGTAAAATGTGTAAGAAAATTGCAGACATAAACGACATAACCCATACATTGGACCAGTCATTCATCAGTAACATATAAAAAAAGAAAAACGGTAAGCACAGCGTTATCGTCACTTGGTAGTAAATAGGAACATAATCTCTCCAAGTCGATGATAAGCGGTTTCTAAAAATGATGCCGAAAAACAATAACGAGCAAAACAATCTAAGAGGTAAATTTTCATAAGCCTGTGGAAAGGCAAACTCCCAGACAAAGTAGTACAGCGGAAAGCCAAGAAACCCCATCCAGCCAACGAGAGTTAGGTTTGGTTCTGCATATTGATAAACCTTACGTATCGAGTCCATATAATCTGTTTTGCTTACTCCGCCTGACGCACAATAGTGTGATTTTGATTCACTTTTATCGTTTTATTATTAACTAATTATATATTAATCATCATTTATAAGCAGCGCGAAATGACGTAAACAGCTCGCAATACTTATCTTTAGTTTCAATCTTTTAAGACAGCTACACTTGATTTACAACCAAATAAACAAAGTTGCATATAGTTTAGTGCAATTTTGCGATAATCGCTCTGTATCCAATTGGATGTTAATCTCATTTTGTGTAAGAAACTTAAGTCGCGCCTTTGGCACGACTTTCCAACGATTCAAAAACAGCACTCACCGCATATAGCGTGGTGAAGAACAATTGGCTTGGGGTGTGTTATGAATTCTGTCCAGATAAAAAATGTCATTTTTGATGTAGGTAATGTGTTGGTACGCTGGTCTCCAGTAGAAATCGTTCGCTTAACATTTGGTGGTTCCGTAGAATCAGAGAAAATGGCTCAGATGCTATTTTCATCACAAATCTGGAAAGATTTAAATAAAGGGACGATCTCCGAAAGGGAAGCAAAACAGCGTTATCAACGTGAACACCAAGTAACGACGGAAGAAATGGACCGCTTCTTTTATTATGTAAAACACACTCAAATATTACTTTACGGCAGTATAGAGCTGTTAAAACGAGTAAAAAGAGCCGGATATGGCGTATATGCGCTCACAGACAACATCAACGAAATTGTGGAACATCTTCGTACTACCTATGAGTTTTGGCCACTGTTTGATGGAGCAATCATCTCTTCTGAAGTTCAATTACTAAAACCACAAGCGGAGATCTACCAAACTCTACTTTCAAAGTATCAGCTTAACCCCGAAGAGACAGTATTTCTTGATGACATGCCTTACAATGTTGAAGGTGCCCAAGCAGTTGGCATGGCTGCTATTCAGTTTGAAAATGCTCAGCAATGTGAGCTCGAACTAAAAGCCATGGGGGTTAACTTCTCGAAAGCTTTCAATAAAACATAACGTTAGGGTGCATAAACAAAAAAGAGCAGTGTTGAGACTGCTCTTATCTAATGTTTTAGAACGCTAGGTTAGGAGTAAATCACGTTTTCCTCAATCCCACTAACTAATGACTGGGCGTTCTTCCAACGGAATACTTTTTCTAACACCTCTTTGCCATCAGGTGCGCGCCAAGTTCGCTCTTGATCCTCTTGACCACCAATGTGGCGATAGAATTCAATCGCAGAAATGTTTTGCGACACAACTTCTAAATAAAGACCTGTGTCTTTAAAGTACTGCTGTTGCCATTCTGCGACAGCAAGTAATAGCTGCTTACCAATCCCACGACCACGGTAACTGTCATCAACATGCAATGCGTCAATAAAGGTTCCACGCTCGAAATCATGGTTGCCGAACACACAAACAAAGCCAAGTAGCAAACCTCCCTCCTCCGCCAAGACAATGTGCTGATTGAATGGTGGGTTGGTCAAACGGGTTTGCCAAATCAGTAGTTTGTCGTCAATCGCTTCTTTCTCAAGATAGTTATCACTAAGAATGCCACGGTAATGACGCTTCCAGCTATCCGCATGAAGATGCGCAATGCGCTCGTAGTCCTTATATTCCGCTAATCGTAAATCCATTACGTATTCCTATTTTCTTACATTTTTGCTTCTTTATAGAGTCTCGGTATATTCCACCTTTATAACTCTTGTTTCTTGGCAGATTTTATACACCTTAAGCCAGAGCTCATTTTTTAATACTACTCATTATTCAATTAAAAGCAAAATATCCCATCAAGTTCCTTAATCTACACCCAAAGGAATAGTCACATTTGTCTAACTTTAATTTGACTTACATGTGTACGCTGATATTCTGGCGAACAGTTGTTAGCTCAAAGTTAGGGATACACCTGTGACTCAAAACAAACCACCTGTTATCTGGTTGAATACATTAATATTTTCTGCCAGTTTTGTTCTAACTTTTATTGTAATGCCTTGGTATGCATATCATTTTGGGCTGGGTTGGGAACATCTAATTTGGGGAGTGATTGCATTTAGTTTTACTAACCTTTCTATTACAGCAGGCTATCATCGTCTCTGGAGCCACAAAACATACGAAGCTCATCCTATTTTGCGCGCCATTTTTGCGATTGGAGGAGCATTTTCTTTGCAAAATAGTGCATTACATTGGTCTTCTGATCATCGTGTGCATCACAAACATGTCGACAATAACGATAAAGATCCGTACTCAGCCAAGCGGGGTTTTTGGTATTCTCACATTGGGTGGATGTTACGTGATTACAATAAATCAAAGGAAAACGAATATACAAACTGCCGTGACCTAAAGCGCGATAAAATCGTCATGTGGCAGCATAAGTATTATGTTCCACTTGCCCTACTGACTAATATTGGTTTCCCAGTCATACTAGGACTGATCTACGGTGATATCTGGGGGATGTTATTGGTCGTTGGTGCAGCTCGACTCTTTATGAGTCACCATACAACTTTTTTCATTAACTCCCTCGCACATATTTGGGGTAAGCAAACTTTCACAGACAAAAACACTGCTCGCGATAATGGTGTACTCGCCTTTTTCACATTTGGAGAGGGTTACCATAATTTCCATCATATTTTCGAGAATGACTATCGCAATGGCGTGTATTGGTGGCATTACGACCCAACGAAGTGGTTGATAAAGTCATGTTCTTGGCTAGGACTCACATCTAAGTTGCGCACAACGCCTACATTTAGAATTGAAAAAGCCCGTGCGAGTCAACTTTTGAAGAAAGCAAGAGAAAAGCTAGAATCTAAACCGAACACGCAAACGATCCTCGATCAGCTACAGCAAGAGTTTGATACTTTAGTTCATCACATGCAGGAATACTACGAGATGCGCAAAGAAGTACTCGGTGCCAAAACTGCCAGTGTGGTAAAAAAATACGAATGTTCTGTAACAAAAATGAAGTATCAGCAAATTAAAGCAGAGTTCGAACGGCAGCAGCGTAGTTGGAACCTTATGGTTCGTCGATACGCATAGTTTATCCTCATTCTTACGATTACTTAGCTTCGCTTCGGCGAAGCTTTTTTGTTGTGAAGAGTGTTTTCCAATAATTGCTTATTGAGTAAAGTCTTTTTCCTATTGTGAATCAATTCACTCATTATT
Source organism: Vibrio sp. 1562 (assembly GCF_033340155.1). Lineage (NCBI taxonomy): Bacteria > Pseudomonadati > Pseudomonadota > Gammaproteobacteria > Vibrionales > Vibrionaceae > Vibrio > Vibrio sp. 1562. The sequence continues at coordinate 65,058 of NZ_JAWOVY010000020.1, read as the reverse complement.
CATTCACTTTCCTAGTCATATTTTCCTTCCTATAAATAGCTTCAAACCAGCACATAACACTTAGAAAACCAAATTCCAACAATACAATCTAACGAAATTATTTATTAAATTATTATTTGTCTCAGATCATGCAAGCCCCATATTTGTCTCGTGCCACAGCTAAGAATTCTGTAAATTCCTTGTCATAAACTGAAACAGTTTCTTTCTTTTTTACATAACATTCGGAGATCCCTATGTTAGAGCTCTTAATTGGCTTAGTGGTTACCATTGCGGTGGGTTACTTTATTGTCAAAGGCTATAAAGCTGCAGGCGTGTTACTGACAGCTGGTATTGCTTTACTTCTTATGACTGGCGTTTTGGGGCACGACGTGCTGCCGTCAAAAATCACCTCAACTGGTAACATGGTGACAGATGCGCTTGAATACGTGAAATACATGCTTCAATACCGCGGTGGCGGTCTTGGTATGCAAATCATGCTGCTTTGTGGTTTTGCGTCATACATGACTCATATCGGCGCGAACAACGTGGTAGTGAAACAGTTCTCTAAACCGCTTTCTGTCATCAAGTCTCCTTACGTCCTTTTGGTAGCGGCTTACATTGTGGCGTGTTTAATGTCTCTTGCGGTAAGTTCTGCAACAGGCCTTGGCGTACTATTAATGGCGACATTATTCCCAATGATGGTCGCGATGGGCATTTCTCGTCCAGCAGCCGTTGCAGTGTGTGCCTCTCCAGCGGCAATCATCCTTTCTCCTACTTCTGGTGATGTTGTTATCGCAGCAGAAAAGTCTGGTTTAGAGCTTGATGTGTTTGCGGTACAAACTGTGTTGCCTGTTTCTATTTGCGCAATCATCGTCATGGCAGCGGCAGCGTTCTTCTGGAACAAATACTTAGATAAGAAAGAAAATACACCAATGGAAAAAATTGATGTATCAGAGATCAAAGCTGACGCACCAGCGTTTTATGCAGCTCTTCCTTTTCTACCTATCATCGGCGTTTTCCTATTCAACGGTCGTACCATTCCAGGACTTAGTCTAGACATCTACACTATTGTGGTTGGTTCGATTTTCCTTGGAGCTCTGATCCATTATGTTGTAAATAAGTTCGATGGTAAGAAATCACTAGAAGATTTAGATTCTTGTTACGCAGGCATGGCTGACGCGTTCAAAGGCGTTGTGATGCTTTTGGTTGCCGCAGGGGTTTTTGCACAAGGTCTGATGTCTATCGGAGCTATCGATAACCTACTTCATCTAGCAGATAATGCTGGTGCAGGCGGCGTTGCTTTAATGCTTATTCTAACTGCATTGACAGTTGCAGCAGCAATTGCAACGGGTTCGGGTAACGCGCCTTTTTATGCGTTCGTGGAGTTAGCACCATCTTTGGCTGCGAAAATGGGATTAAACCCTGCTTTCCTAATTATCCCGATGCTTCAAGCATCAAACCTAGGCCGTACTATCTCACCAGTATCTGGCGTAATCGTTGCGACATCAGGTATGGCAAACATCAGCCCGTTTGAGGTTGTAAAACGCACATCCGTTCCAGTTCTAGCAGGCCTTATCACGGTGATTATTGGTACTATGGTGCTTGTTCCAATGAGTGCCTAACGGTATTGCCACGATCAAACTAAAAGCAATATCCGAACAAAATTACGTTTAATTAAAAACGCCAGCAAATGTGCTGGCGTTTTTTTTATTCTAATGTGTTGATTTACGCTGACTTAAATCGGTCAGGAATCTTAGTGATGCTCTCTCTGTAGCTAAACCATAAGTAGGTAACGGCAAGCGAAAAGAATAAATATGAAAGTGCGAATACGATTGGAGACGTGATTAATTCCGCGGACATTCCCCACATCACACCGACTACGGTTATCGTCAACTTAGAAAGCATACCGCAAATGAGTAGGAATAAAGCAAGCTGTGGAAAGCGCGAGCTGCGAAATGCGAAGAAATAACAGCTACCTACCGCTAAAGAAGCAATAGATAAGCCCAACATAAATGAATGGATGTGGTCTGCTGATGCGATACCAGCGGATACCGAAGCCATGAGTAATAGGAACAGTTTCATAAGTCACCTCACAACAAATCTAAAAAGCATCCCTTCATAAATGAAAACTCATTTTTCACTATATTTTGCGCCTAAAATCAGCAATTACAAGTTACTTTTTTGCTCACTTAATGAACATAAAAGCTAATCAGCTTCAATTATTACAAAAGGTTAACAATTAAAAATTAAGAAACCCTTTGCATCTGATACTTACGACAGTTAGATGATAAATTCGCCATTTTTGTTACAGATGGTTAACATAGAAACATTTTGAAATTTTTTACTTGAAATGTGAACTGTGCACTCAACAGCGTAAAACCTCTCTGTCTTGACTCATCATTCGTTATTAGCGAACAAAAAATATCACTTTTTTACAACGTTCTTACTACATACAAAACCATGAATTCACATCCACTTTTAATGTTGCAAATTATTTTATCAGTAACCGTAAAAAGAGATTCCAATCACATATTTATTGGTTATAATCCGCGCTCATTGCGTTAAACGTTGAAAAACGCAAACTAATTTTGAGAAAAAACATCTTTAAACCAACCTTCTTTGCGGCATTGCCAATAAGAGGAAAAACTGAGAATAAAAATGAGCAAGATTGATAAAGCTATGCGCATCCTGTTAGCAGGGTTCTGTATCAACCTTTGTCTTGGCATCCTGTATGCTTGGAGTGTATTCAACAAGGCACTGGTAACTGAATCAGGCTGGAGTGCTGCAGAAGCTTCTGCACCTTACGCAACTGCAACCATCACTTTCTCTATCTGTCTTCTTATTGCAGGTATTCTTCAAGACCGCATGGGCCCTCGAATGATCCTTATCCTAGGTACTGTTCTTACAGGTCTGGGCATGATCGCTTCTGGCTTTGTGAACTCTCCACTAATGTTGAACATTACATTCGGCGTGATCACAGGTGCAGGTATCGGTTTTGGTTACGCATGCCTATCACCTTCTGCGATGAAGTGGTTCCACGCTTCGAAGAAAGGTATGGTTAACGGCATTATTGCGGCAGGTTTTGGTCTAGCGGCTATTTACCTTGCGCCAGTAACTTCTGCGCTAATAGACAGCATGGGCATTCAAACTAGCTTTATGGTTCTTGGTGTTGGTATCCTAGCGATTGCGGTTCCTCTTGCAGCAACCATCAACAACCCACCAGCAGACTACACACCTGCGGAGCCTAAAGTAAAAGAAGGCCAAGCACCTAAAGCGGTGAAAAAGTCAGATGACTTAACTTGGAAAGCAATGTTGAAAACGCCACAGTTCTACTCTCTATGGATCATGTACGCGTTTGCAGCTTCTGTTGGTCTAATGATCATTGGTAACATCACGACAATCGCAAGCGTTCAAGCAAACTTGCCAAACGCGGTTTACCTAGCGTCTATTCTTGCTGTATTTAACTCTGGCGGTCGTGTTGCCGCGGGTATGCTTGCAGATAAAATCGGCGGTGTTCGTACGCTTCTACTTGCGTTCGTTCTACAAGGCGTAAACATGGTGCTGTTCGCGACGTTCGACTCTGAGTTTACACTGATCATCGGTACAGCAATCGCAGCGGTAGGTTACGGCACACTTCTAGCGGTATTCCCTACTCTAACGGCTGAGTTCTACGGTCTGAAAAACTACGGCACTAACTACGGCGTGCTTTACACAGCATGGGGTATCGGTGGTGCAATCGGCGCAGCGGTTGTTGGTTTCTCGATGACAAATGGCGACGGCTACACCTTGGCTTACACAATTTCTTCAGCAATGATGGCAGTATGTATCGTACTTGCGTTCATCACTAAGCCATTGTCTGATGCGAAAGTAGCACAGCTAAAAAACGCATAATTGCGAATTGATTTGATAGCAAAAAGGCTTAACCTATGGGTTAAGCCTTTTTTGTTATCGGTCGTTTATGGAAAGCCCTATCGAACTTGCACCAGACTACTATCTAGAGAACTTCTTTAAGCTGACTCATCACGCAGTAACTTGGTACAGCAATTTACTGACCAAGGAAGAACACGCATGGCTTTGCTCGTTTGATTCTTTGAGCAAACACGCCCAGTGCCTTTTGGTACGTTTATACAGCCGAAAGGGATGTTGGTTTCGAAGTGATAAGCTGAGTTATCCAGAAATACCTTCTATCAATGAAGCACTGGCAGAATTGAGTCAACATGAGTTTGTAGCCCTTTCCCCACCCCTTTCTCATCAAGGGTTAGCGGCTAATTTACTGACCAAGCCAGAAATCTCCACGCTTTATCCCGAACTGCCGAAATCACTCAAGAAAGACGCCCTTGTCGAACGTTTGAGTAATGCGGAATTTGATCGTATAGAGCGGCTTGAGTTTACGATCGTCAAACTCAATTCTGCTCATATGATTGACGTGTTACTCACTCTGTTTTTTGCCAACACCCATCAAGACTTAAGTCAGTTTGTGCTTGATGACTTAGGTTTGCATCAGTTCGAGCAATATCAATTGAGTAAAGTGCGCCGTTTCTTTGATTCACGTGAGCAAATAGACCGCTTAATTGAACTGAGCCAGTTGGCCAACCTGTACTGGCAATTTGACCGAAAAGACAAAGCCAATCTCGACTTATTAATTGAGGCAATGCCTCAGCCCGTTAAACACCGTTACGTAGATCGTAAACGCGAGCACATGTTGAATGACATAGCACGTGATTACGAACGGCTTAATGATCTAGAGACCACCCTATCTCTATTTGGCCAAACTCAACTCACACCGAGCCGAGAACGACGCGCACGTATCTATGACAAATTAAACCATGATGATTTATTTTGTGACATTGTCACAGATATGCTTAACTCACCGATCGATGTGTCTGAGCTCGAAGTTGCACAAAAACTTGAGCAACGGTTAAAACGAAAACAAGGCGAGAAAGTGCCAAGAGTGACGAAGCCAACCTGTACGGAATACCGCCTTGAACTGGATTTATCTCAACAGAGAGTAGAACTCGCCAGCAAAGCGTATTTTGAGTCCTTAGGCTGGACTGTATTTTACGCCGAAAATGCACTGCTTAATGCATTACTTGGTCTCACTTTTTGGGATGCGATTTTTGCTCCTATTGAAGGGGCATTCATTAACGCTTATCAACACCGTCCTTTAGATTTATATCACTCGGATTTTGTTACCAAGCGCCAAGCTTTGATAGACACCGCTTTTGCCGAACTAGAAGCGGGCAACACCCAGATGTTATTGACAAAATACGATGAGAAGTTTGGCATCAGTAATCCATTTGTACATTGGAACTTAATAAGTAAAGAGCTACTCGAAACAGCACTCAACACTATCCCAACTAACATGTTGATGGCGCTATTTAAAATACAATTGAGTGACCTAAAGCTTTACCGCAATGGGATGCCGGATCTGATTGCTTTTAAAGGAAACGAGTTCGAATGGATTGAAGTAAAAGGGCCGGGCGATAAACTCCAAGACAACCAATGGCGTTGGATTAAAGAGTTTACTCGCCTTAATGTCCCGTTTGCGGTGTGTTACGTCGCAGCAACTTAACTTACTCTATATAAAGAGCTTGGTGTTTGTTCACTCAAACCGCCCCTCGGTTATCGCCCCTTGCTCTTTTTTCTAAACATTTTTTCGTTTCTTCACGATCGCTTCACGCTTCTTCACACAAAATGCGCTTCTACTCACTAAGTTGATTTGAAGAGGCAAAATAAAATGAACAAAACACTTCTTGCGTTACTTGTTACCTGCTCAGTTTCGGTATCTGCGGCTCCTTATGTAGGTCTGGAATATGGACTAGGCACCACTGACCATGATTTGGAACCTCACTTTTCAACTGACAACGTAACACTCAACCCTGAGCTTGAAGACGGTATTTTCTCAGGCTTTGTCGGTTACGCATTTAATGACAACTGGGCATTGGAACTGGGTTACAGCCAGTTTGACCTTGATGATAGTCGTTCAAAAAACCTAGGTATCAAGTCAATCGATGGCAAAGATTACCATCATGAAATGGATTGGGATGCGTCAATCAAAGCCAAGCAAGTGTCGTTGGCTCCTGTGTTTAACTATGCATTAAATGATAAATGGACAACAAAATTCAAAGCGGGTTTAACTTACACGCAATACGATGCCAAGGTTTCTAAACATCAAGAATACGAACTTGTCACGAACGACGATGTGGAAATGACCAACACGCTTTTCCATAGCGCGGAGAAAAACAACGAGTTAGGCGCAATGTTCTCTGTGGGCGCGGAATACCAAGTGTTGCCAAAGCTCACCATTGGCGCAAACGCTAAATACCAACTAGACAGCTACGCAAACACTGCATCCTTTAACGTAGGCACAACTTATTACTTCTAATATAAGGAGATGATAATGAAAAGAGTATTGTTAACATCCATGCTTGCCCTACTTTCAAGCTCGGCTTTCGCAGCGTTTAATGGTCCAGAAGTCAGTGCAATCAATACGGTGAAAGAGGCGCGCAACGCAACCGACGACAGCGCTGTAGTGCTAACCGGGCATATTGTTCAATCATTTGGTAACGAGACTTACTTGTTCAGAGACAACACTGGTGAGATCGAAGTAGAGATCGACAACGAAGATTGGATGGGTCAAGAAGTGACACCAAAAGATACCGTAATGATTCGAGGAGAGGTTGACTCAGATTGGACAACTACGCAGATAGACGTTGAGACCATTCAAAAACGTTAAGAAGTTGACGATACCTCAACACAAGCAACACAGCCACATTTTAGTGGCTGTGTTAAGCAATAATCATGGAGAACGCTCGTTTAGCTAGTCAAGCAAGGACAATCTTGCGGTACGACTAATCGTATACTCTTAGGCTGAACATCAAATCTAATGGTTCTCGAATGATAGGGTTCTCCATCTAAATTAAGAGGTAATGGATTCGGGAAGTCTATCTCCAACCAGCTTGCTCTTGTGTACTTCACAAACTCTCCTTTCTCACTCGGGTTATTGATCTCGTCGATTACTTTAGGCAGCTCATGAGGTAAAAATGGGCGCACCAATGTTAGATCCATCAGCCCATCATTAATCATCGCTTTTGGAGCTAACTCTTGCCCACCTCCAGCAAGGCGCCCATTACAAAACGCACCGAGCAACATTTCTCCCTGATACGCACCACCTTCAATCGTTATTGTTCCGTCATATGGTTTAAAGCCAAGTGCTTTTACAACACCAGTTAGCGTGTAAGCTCCACCGCCAAGAAAGTTTTTGAGTTCAACAGGCGTTTCTGCTGTAACTTCTGCGCCAAACCCTGCTGTTGCCACGTTAATAAAGCAGCGATCGTTCGCTTTGACGCAATCGACCAAAGCGGACTGCCCCTCAACAGCAAGAGATAAAGACGCCTTAATGGAATTAGGTACTTGAATAGCGGTAGCAAAGTCATTGGCAGTACCAAGGGGAATAATGGCTAACTCAGGGCGTTTTACTTCGTCAATTTGAATAATCGCAGAAGCCGCCTCATTGACAGTCCCATCGCCACCAGCGACAACAATACGTTCAATGCCTTCAGCAACCGCTTCTTTCACTAGCCGCGGCATGTCTTGAGATTCCCACGTCACACGCACCTGTACGTCGATGCCTTTTTCTCTCATTTTCATGATTGCATCTCTTAACTCTGAATTCCCAGCTTTTTTTCCGTTAAGGATGGCACGTATTGTCTTTTTCATTGCACTTCCTATTGGTTGATGACTTTTCCTGCTTGCTTAATCTGTGAACGCAACCACTGATGGGCGCTGTCGTTTGTGCGACTAGGATGCCAGATTGTGCAAAGCTCATACATTTGTTCATCAAATGGCATTGATAAAGATTTAACATGATAGGTGTTATTGAACAAGTTGATCATCGACTCTGGCATTAAACCAATGTATTCACTACCACAAATAATTGGGAGCATTTCTAGTACGCCTGAGGCTCGATACTTAATCTTTCTCTTATCCAAGTCGACAATGTCATCGGCGTTTAACAAGCTCTTACGACTCTGCCACTGCGAAACCACTACGTGTTCTTCTTCAAAAAATTGTTCAGCCGTAATCTCGTCATTCAGGCGTGGATGCGCTTCGCTACATACCACCACCAAACGCTCCGTAAGTACAGTTTCCAGTTTTAGCACCGTTCTTGCTCTTGGTGTGATATCAATGATCAAATCGTATCGTTGTAACCGCAGATCACTTTCAAAATCTTCCGTAAAAAGCGGATGTACTTCTAATGCAACATTTGGCGCCGACACACGGATTTGTTTCATGACTTGAGGTAGCAACTCAAAACTTGCAACGGACACACAGGCAATAGAAAACACTCTATTCGACACTTTAGGGTCAAACTCACTAGAGGCCGATAATGTCGAAGTGAAATTTTGTACTGAAGCTAGAAGAGCAGGATAAATATCCATCGCAAACGAGGTAGGCTCGACACCTTTAACGCAACGATGAAACAATGGATCATCGTAGATATCACGTAGCCTTGCTAGCGCTTTACTCACCGCAGGCTGGGTGATGTTTAAACGCGCCGCCGCCCGAGACAAGTTACGCTCTTCATAGATGGCAGTGAAAATGGGAATAAGATTAAGGTCGGTCGGTTTCATGCTATTAAATTTTTCAAAAGTCACTTTCTCTATTTTAATCTAACAGCATGATCCTTCACGTAGCCAAGTGCAATAAATGGGCGGTATCGCTTGTTTTAATGAGTTTTAACTCAATTTTGACGCACTTCATTCACCACATAAACTGGCACCATAGTGCAACGTAAAGCTTGGATTAGGCTTTGCCTAGGTAAGGGGTAAGAAACTCGCTGACTTCCTCGCCGCATAAACCAGTTTCTACCTCTATACCTGCTTGTTTTAGAATCTCGATACCTCGACCACTGTTGCGTGGGTCGGGGTCCAATATGGCTACGACGACTTTGCTTATGCCGGATTTGACTAATGTCACCGCGCAAGCTGGCGTGCGACCAACAAACGAACACGGTTCCAGCGTAACGTATGCCGTCACCGATTCTAACGAGCCTTGATACGCATTCAGCGCTTCCACTTCCGCGTGATTGCCACCAATCGCTTGAGTATGACCTTCAGAAACGATTTGATTGTCTTTCACTAACACGCAGCCAACCGGCGGGTTGGGTTGACATTCAGGAAGCGCATTTTTGGACACTTCCAATGCGCGGCGCATAAACTCTTGGCTCATTTGAACTCTATTCTCTAATAAAAACGAGGCGCTATATTAGCGCCCCGTTTTATTCATTGCCATCTCTTCCAATGACTTTGTCCAGTTCTGGTAACGCTCGCGGAATACGGAATTTAAAGCGTTTTTGTTTGGTCTGGATTTTGCGCCACATCGACTTCAGTAAATGAGCGCTATTTTCACCATTTTGCATTCGCGACGCACTTTTTTGCCACGATTCACTCGTATCGGCTTTGGTCATTTCTAGCTCGGCCGTATTTAAACGCAATTGTTTGTACAATATGGTCCTTGCTTCAGACCAACGTTTAGCCTTTAACAAACGGTGAAACGTCAGCCATGCTGGTGTCGGTCTGTTGCGGTAGTAACGTTTAATGGCTACCAATGAAATAATCACAAAACCCAGCAACACAAGCGTGGAAACAATCCATTCAAAGTACGTTCTGATGAAGGACTTCAACGTGTGCTTCGCGGCAAAAGTTTTGCCCTCTAACATCACCGTTTCCACTTGCTGAGTCTTACTGTTCCACCAACGGAACTCATAATCCGGCAGGGTTAATTCACCACCTTGTTGAATCACGTACACGCTCTCTTCTGTGCGTGTTGACTGGTAATCACCACGTGTTTGCGTATCTGTCAAACGGTGGGGTTGAGGATATGCTTGATAACGGGTTGTTGATTCTCCTTTCAACAAGTCTGGTAGCAATACAGATAGTGAATCTTGAGCCAAAATGGTGATTTTACGCGTGATTGCATCCCCAACTTTGAGTGACTCAGTGGAGGTTTCCCACTCTTGTTTTACGTCTACGTGCGTTGCAGAAAACCAAGGCGTATCACCGCTCAACAATCCCGATGGCAAGACAGTTTTGAACTTAATCGGCTGCGTATAAAGTGTGCCTGACACCTTCTCGCCATCCGGCGCCGACACCTGAACGCCCACAGCGACAGGTGGAATCACAAAATCACCAGATGCTTGTGGATACAAAGTCACTTCCCAGCGTTGACGCGACCAAGTTTGTCCCTCTTTTTGCTCAGTAAAGTTGGTTGCTAGTTGATTACGTTGTTTGGCGATAACATTGGGTATTTCAATATTGCCAATTCTCGTACCACCCGTAAACCAACGCGGCGTTGCCACTTCGATGGTTAAAATAACTTGCTCATTGACGCTAAAACTTGGTGTTTTACGCTTCTCTCCAGCCGTTGGTTGTTTACCAACCCACGCTTGTAACTCAACACCATGCTTTCGTTGAACGTCACGAATATCTTGAGCCAACACACTACTGCTCAGGAGGAAACCGAAACAGATAACTAACCACAAGGGTAAAGCAAAGTGCGTAAAACGGTGGCTTTTCATCATTGCACCGCCTCCTCTGTATTTTCGTTCGCAGTAGAGGTTGATTCTCCGGTTTCTATTGAACGCAATTGAATCTGAAACTTCGCATTTAAGAAGTATTTAGGATCCGCTTCGACTCGCTTTAACCATTTGTCGGCTAATTCTTGGCTACCTAAGATGTCGTCTGCACTTAACGTCTCTTTAATCATCAACTCCGCTGACGTTTTTTCATCCGCCCCTTCTGCGGTTTGAGGGTTATCGCCTAGCTCGGTTGATGCTTCTTGCTCCGTTCCTACCTGACTCTCACTCATCCGGTTGATGTCCTCTACAATACCACCAATCACTTTCAAGTTATGCTCAACATCCGGTCTTAGCCTCTCGCTCAACGTTGGCTTGTTGGCTAGGGATTTTAACAAGTCACGTGCAGCCAAATATTCACGCTGACGCGCCAATGCACTCGCCGCATTATAAAGACCGTAATCTCGAACCTCTTCGGACGGGTCGTTTTGCATTTCCAAAAACGCGCTGTGCGCGAGCTCAAACTCGCTTGCGTAGTAGTACGCCGTGCCTTTGCGTAATGGATCGACAAAGTGTTTTGCAGCTTCTAAATACGCTTGTTGGTTGAACAAACGCTGTCCTTGTTGGTCTGGCGTCAGCCACAAATCCCACCACCATTGCGCCACCTTGTCGAAAGCCGTCACTTTTTGCACAACTTGTGGCTGCTCGGCTTTAACAGAAATGTTCTCCGCCATTGCACTGGTCGGCATCAACAGTGTACCGCTCATCATTACAATCACGCACCACTGCACTAACCACCCTTTTCTAAACCACAGCATCATGATCAACGCGATTGGAAACAGAAGTTGATAACCCATGTCTTTCCAAGGCATTGAAGATTCGCCATTAAGCTGCATATTGCGCTCAACGTATCGGTTCAGTTGCTCGATATCACTGTTATCGACGGTCACTTCCACCAATCGACCGTTGGTCTGGCTGGCCAGTTTTTGTAGAGAATCCAAATCCATTGGGTTGTTACTCACAATGTCAGCGTTCCCTGCCGCAAGAATTAACAGTTGATAAGGTTTGCCCGAGAAATACGCTTGGTATTGCTCAATCGTGGCCGGGTTCACGCCGTCGCTCACCAACAGAACGGTGGAGCCTGGTTGACCTTGCAATTGCAGATCAATTAACGGCAAGGCTTTTTCGGCAAGCTTACCTTGCACGGGCATAATTTCTGGCGTAATGGCCGCCAAAAATGGGTCAAATACTTTGCTGTCTTGAGTTATAGGCATCGCCACATGAGCACTGCCCGCGAACACGACTAAACCCGTTTTTCCGCCTTTTCGCGCGGCTAATAAATCGCGTATTTTCTGTTTGGAACGCTCAAGGCGGCTTGGTGGGAGATCTTTTTGCAGCATCGAGTCGCTGTTATCAAGCACCACAAGCATAGAGGCTTTATCTTCGCCAAAGGGAGAAGATTCTCGTTGCCACGTTGGGCCTGCACAAACCACAATGGCGATGAACACAATCAGCATCAAGAGCTTAAGCGGCAGTTGCTTACGCCAGCCTCGCTCACCTATCGTCAAAGCATTGCGTAAATGTTCGGGCAGAATATCCTTCCAGCTTGGCTTGCTTTCTTCTCGCCAGCGTAACCACACCAAGAAAAACATGGGGATCAAAGCCAGTAACCACAGTGGTCGAATAAAATGAAACTGCGTAAAGAATTGCGTCCAACTAAGAGAATCAAACATCGCTATCTCCTAATGATGATCGTGTAACAGCCCTTCTTTTGAGTGTTGCGACGCTGAACGCGAGCAAATGCATGATGACCACTAACGCCATCAAGTAATGATGAAGGCTTTGTTTTGGGCGGTATGTGGTGCTTTCGTAAAGTTGAGGTTCCAGTTTGCCAATTTCGTCGTAGGCAGCCGATAGTTCATCACGGTTGAGTGCTTCAAACGCTTCACCGCCGGATTCTTTCGCAATGCGATGAATTGTGTCCATATCCAACGCGGTTTCACCTATCGTTTCCGGATCACCCATCGCAATCACGTGCACTCTCACGCCTTTGGCTTTCGCAACTTTCGCCGCATCAATCGGTTCAACAAAACTGCCCGTGTCGTTACCATCGGTTAATACAATCGCGACTTTTTCACGGTTTTGGTCTTGTTCTAAAGCACCACGCGACTTATCGCTTTGCTCAAAAACTTTAATCGCTAAGCCAATCGCATCACCAAGATGGGTACTCTGCCCTGCCATTGCCACATCGGTTTGGTTAAGCAGTTCGAGCCACACTTTTTGGTCTGCGGTAAATGGCGTTTGCACGAAAGCAGCATCACCAAAAAGCACCAAGCCTAATCGGTCACCTTTACGAGACTGAACAAACTCCGACAGCACTTCTTTTGCCGCATCAAGACGAGAAATTTTTTCGCCTGTACGTGAGGTGAAATCTGGCTCGGCCATGGAGCCCGAAAGATCCACCACCACCATCACATCGCGACCTAAACTCTCGCGAACTTGAGGCTCGCCTAACACGGTGGGTTTTGCCATCGCACACACCACCAAAAGCCATGAGAGAATTAACGTTGCTCGTTGCCACCAACTCGGGGTCAACTGGCTTGCACCTTCTGATGGCGTCTCACCAATCGCTTCCACCAGCTGACTAAAAAACGGCACTTTGATCGCCATTTGCTTAGTGCGATATGCAGGCACCAAGTAGTACACCACCAACGGCAAGGGCAAAACCAGAAACCACATTGGGTGAGCAAATTCAAAACCAGACAAACCAGTTATCGATGCAAGAAGATCATTCATGTTGACCTCCCTGATGTGATTTGCGTTTCAATCGTGGTGATTTCTTTGCCGCGCTTTTTTGAGCATCACCACGGTGTTCACTCACCCAGTTTTTCGCACGAGCAATTAGCGTTACACGATCTTCGTTGGTTAGCGTAACGCTTGGGTCGACAATACTTTGTAGCCAGCGCTTTGAAAGCTCATCGTTAAAGACCACAAGCGAGTTTGCTTGAGAATCTTCGGTTTGCGGATACAGCGCATCGAGCTTGCGCAGAAAGGCGGTATCAAACAATTTCGCGTTGCGGCTATCAATATGAATCAGCACTACTTTAAGCACAGAGAACAATACTTTTGGCATGTCTTTGTCGCTCGATTTGATTTGCGAAATCGCCAGTAGAGCTTCTTTTCGGTAACGATTATGCCACCATTGCCGAGCCAATCGATATACGACATACACCAATGCAATGAGCACAACCGCCGCTAAAATTTTCCAGCCAATAGTTTGCGGGTACCAACTCACGCTGGGTGGTACAGCCACATCATGCAGCTCTCTGAGTATGTAGGTACTCGGAGGCGTAGGAAGATCACTCATTTAACGCCCTCCTACCAGTTTTTGGAATTGTTTAATGTGCTCACCTGTCGTATCGAGTTCGATGTGCGGAAGGTGTTTCATCGCCATAAGTTGAGAGAGTGATTGACGCTGTAAGCTAGTTCGAGCCTCAAGCTTTGCGCTCGCAGCTTCTACCTTTGCTTTGCTATCTAAATTGAGTTGATACTGCCCATCACCAACCACCCATTTCGATTTTGCCAAATCGTCTGGTAGCGCTTGTTCTAATGGGTCACTGACCATCACTGCAAGAACATCGTTGTGCTGTTGTAGCTGTTTAAGGTGATCAAGGTGGTGCTCCTCGCAGTCGCTCCAGTCGCTGATAAAAATCAAAGTGGATTGCTTGAGCTTCATGCGTTTAATAAGCTCAATCCATTGACTGAACGTTACTTTTTCGGAATTGCGGGAGTCCACATTGAGCGATTGATTGGCTTTAGCGAGACGTTTAAGTTGCGCCAGAAGATCGTTTTGCGAACGCTGTGCCTTGCTGTGAAACAACGCCTGCTGGGATGCGATGACAAAACCGACTCGGTCGCCATCTTTTAATACTCGCCACCCACACATCGCTGCGATCTCTGCCGCGACAACTGATTTCATTACTTGCGTCGAAGCAAAAAACATTGTGCTTCTCTGGTCGACACACACGATTACGTTGCGATCTTTTTCTTCTGTATAACTGCGTACATGCGGCTTACCCGTACGCATCGTAACTTTCCAATCAAGGTTACGAATATCGTCACCCAATTGGTAATGGCGCAGCTCTTCGAAGTTCAATCCACGACCGCGAAACAACGAATTGTGTCGGCCAGAGAGTACGCTACCCGCCTTTAGGTGAGGAAGTAAACTGAATGATTCTGCTTGTGCTTGCAGACGTACTAAACGAGCGTAATCGCAGTACAAACGGGGATCCATCCCCTGTGATTTTGGCGCAAGAGTTGGCTTAGCCATAATGCCTCCCACTTACCCAATTTCTACACAATCTAGCAGCTCTTGTACGACTCGTTGATGATCGACCCCATCTGCCAGTGCATCGTAGGTCAAAGAAAAACGGTGGCCCAATACAGACGGAACCATGGCACGCACATCGTCAGGAGTCACATGGTCACGTCCTTGCATCCACGCATACGCACGAGCGCATTTGTCGAGTGCGATGGAAGCACGAGGACTAGAGCCAATCTCAATCCATTTTGCTAAGTTTGAATCGGCATAACGCTCTGGCTTACGAGTCGCCATCACTAACGCAACGATGTAGTTTTCCACTAGGTCCGATACCACGATGTTTGGTAACTGACGGCGCGCTTCTAGCACCACGTCTGGCTCGATGTGTTTTGGCGTAATAATTTCGCTGCTGGTTTCCGCACCCAATTCTTCACTGCGCACCAAACGAATGATGTCACGTTCGGCGTCATCTTCTGGATAATCGACGGTAACCTTCATGATAAAGCGGTCCATTTGCGCTTCTGGCAGCGGGTACGTGCCCTCTTGCTCTACAGGGTTTTGCGTTGCAAGCACCATAAATAAGTCTGGCAATACGTGAGTTTTATCGCCTACCGTTATTGTGCCTTCGGCCATGGCTTCAAGCAGTGCCGCTTGTACTTTGGCTGGTGCACGGTTGACCTCATCAGCAAGTACAATGCTGTTAAAAATTGGCCCTGGCTGAAAATGGAGTTGCGGCTTACCATCCAGCTCTTGATAAACCTCAGTACCCGTCACGTCAGATGGTAAAAGATCCGGCGTAAACTGGATTCGACCAAAACTGGTGTTTAACAAGTTCGCCAAAGATTTTACGGAACGTGTTTTTGCCGTTCCCGGTAAACCTTCTAGCAGAATATGCCCATTTGTTAATAACCCGATGACTAAAGCTCGAACCACGTGGCTTTGTCCAATGACGCTTTTTTCTGTTTGTTCGATGAGTTCTTTTATCGCTTGTTGTGCGTGGTTCATAGGATACCTTTTCAATGGTTTAAGCCGTCTTTTCGATAGTTAAGTATAAGAACAAATGAAATAACTTAAGGTTATATTCACTATGTTATCTTTGCGGTTCTTGAGATTGGAGAAGTTGTGCAAGACCAACCAACATCGGTAACGCATAATCAAAGAACATTTTGATTCCCGAACACAAATAGTTTAGACCACTCTCACCATTCGGCGTTTTGATCAAACGGTTTTTTGGGCACTCACCCCAACAATAAGGCAAGTAAGGGCATTGCTTACAATACGTCGGCAATGAATCGCGTTTTGCCATGCCAAAAGTATATTGTCTTGTAGAGAAGGCCATTTCATTCAGTGAGTGTTCATGAATGTTGGCGAGTTTGTATTCTGGATACACATAGTGGTCGCAACTGAACACGTCGCCATTGTGCTCAATCGCCAACCCTTTGCCACAAAACTCCGCCGTCACGCAAAGCTGAGACGGTTTCCCCATTACTTGCGCCACCGCGGTTTCAAACAGATTAACCAGCACACGGCCAAGATCGTTATTCACCCACTCTTCAAAGGTCGCCATTAAAAAGCGTCCCCAGTCTTCAGGATCGACTGACCAATCCGTTACAATCGACATTGGATGCCCCGGTTTAGCCAGATCACTGCCTTTGGTTGGGATCATCTGTTCGTTCCAAAACTGCGGCGCGGTTGTTTGGAAGTTGTTGGCTTCTACCACCGGCGCAAACTGAATATAAGTCACACCCAATTCTTGGGTTAAAAATCGATATACTTCGAGCGGGTATTTCGCATTGTGACGATTCACCGTGACCAACGCGTTGAATTTCACGCCATGCGCTTTGAGCTTATCTACCGCTTTCATCACGAGATCAAACGTTGGCTTACCGCTGCGGGTTTTGCGATATTTGTCGTGCAGTTCTCGTGGTCCATCAATCGACAAGCCAACTAGGAAGTTGTGCTCTTTTAAAAACGCACACCACTCATCGTTTAGCAAAATGCCGTTGGTCTGAAGGTCGTTTTCAATGCGAACGCCTTTCGGCTGATATTTCTTTTGCAAAGCTACGACATTGCGGAAATAGTCCAACCCAAGCAGCGTCGGCTCCCCGCCCTGCCATGAGAATACAATTTCTTCGCCATCCTGACTTTCGATATAGCTTTTCACGAACGCTTCCAGTGTTGCGTCGTCCATTTTTGGCTGCTTTTCTTGGTGCAGTAGATTTTCTTTATGCAGATAAAAGCAGTACTGACAATCGATGTTGCACTTTGCTCCGCCTGGCTTTGCCATCACATGGAATCGACGGTCATACGCGCCCAGAACAGGCGCTTTAGACGCCGTTTTAAGAGGAACAATAGGCATAGTAGTAGAATGGCGAGGGGAAATCTTACTCATACGTTTCTCACTATTACATATACCCAAATAACCTCGTGAGCGCTGTACAGCAAAAGTGAAGCTATTTGGGTATATAGCGCTCCAAAAAGCGCTATATAATCTTAATTTACTTAGAAGACTTAGGTACGAACGAACCTGCTTCCATACGAGGCGGGAATTCTTTGAATGTACCCATCACCTCTTTCACTGTATCCATTGCTGGCATCATTAAGAATGAACGCTCGTACATCCAACGAGAATAACCCATGCCTTGATCGCCTCGTTCAAATGGATCAATGCTCAAGTCAAAGATCAGTGGCACACGAAGTTTAGTGAACGGCTTACGCCATACATCCATACCCGTTTCATTCTCTTGAATCATAAAGTGGAACTTGTACTTTCCTTGGCGCAATGCCACAAGATCGCCGTCGTCGCTCCAGTAAACGAACTCATTTCGTGCGGATTTGTCTGACTTACCCGTTAAATATGGCAGTTGGTTGTAACCGTCTAGGTGAACTTTGTAGTCCATATCGCCAACTTTTTTGCCTTTTAGTAATTCGTCTTTAACTTTGGTATCACCTGCCGCAGCAACTAGTGTCGGGAAAAAGTCCTCTAATGACATCATGCCGTTGAATGTTTTACCTGCCTCAATTTTTCCAGGCCATTTAATTAACATTGGCACACGGAAACTCCCTTCCCAACCAGTGTTTTTCTCTGAGCGGAACGGTGTCATCCCTGCATCCGGCCACAAATCAACCATAGGGCCGTTGTCAGTGGTGTAAACAATGATTGTATTGTCATCCACACCTAACTCTTTGATCTTGTTAAGTAGCTGACCGATTTGGTCATCGTGCTGCTTAACACCATCCGCGTAGAAACCGGCACCTGTTTTACCTTGGTATTCTTCAGGAACATGCGTGAAGTTGTGCATGCGAGTGGTGTTAAACCAAGTAAAGAACGGCTTGTCCGCTTTTACTTGTTTTTCTATGAAGCTTTTTGCGGCATCAAGAAACTCACCATCAACATTTTCCATACGCTTACGCGTAAGTGGACCGGTATCTTCGATTTTGCCGTCAGCGTAAGAATGGATAACGCCACGAGGGCCAAATTTCTTCTTGAACTCCGGATCTTTAGGGTAATCCACGTTCTCTGGCTCTTCTTCTGCGTTCAAGTGGTATAGGTTGCCGAAGAATTCATCAAAACCGTGGTTGGTAGGAAGATGCTCGTCTCGGTCACCTAAATGGTTCTTACCAAATTGTCCGGTTGCGTAACCCATTTGCTTAAGCACGGTTGCAATCGTCGGATCTTTTTCCGAGATACCTTCCGGAGCGCCTGGTAAGCCCACTTTTGATAGACCTGTACGTTTTGGCATTTGACCAGTGATGAATGCAGAACGGCCTGCTGTCGAGCTTTGCTGTGCGTAGAAGTTAGTGAACTTCGCACCCTCTTTAGCAATGCTATCGATGTTTGGCGTGTTGTACGCCATCATGCCTTGGTTGTAGGTACTAAGGTTCCAGTAACCAACATCATCACCAAAGATGACAAGAATGTTGGGTTTGTCCGCTGCATGTGCAACTGCAGATGCAGCGCCCAAAGCTAACGTACATGCGTTAAGTACGAGTTTTTTACTGCTCGTTTTGGTCGCATTTTTCATATTATCTCCAAGAGTTCGCTAGTGCGTAAAAATGGTATTCGCTTTTCAATACCATTGTTGATATAAGATAAAGCACTAATTTCAGGCGATAAATGCAGTCAAAATTAGTTAACCTATAAATTAAATTTATGAGTGACGTTATGGACTTGAATTTGATCCAAACTTTTCTTGTTGTTGCGGAGTTTCAATCTTATACAAAAGCCGCGGAACAATTAGGGCTTACACAACCTGCTGTGAGCGCTGCAATAAAGCGTTTAGAGCAAGTCGTAGATAAGCAATTATTCGTTAAAAAAGGACGAGGGATCGCACTAACCTCCACCGCTTATCAATTACTGCCGCAATTCCAGCAAGCGGTTAATATTATTGACAATGCGATATCTGATAAAAATCATTTTGAAGTGTGTTGTTCGGAAATTTTGTTGCACATTATGGACCCGATAAAGAACACTATTTTTTATGAATCACCACCCGAAAAATTCCTATTATTTGAGCTGTTAAGACAACAAAAAGTCGATCTAGTAATCGATACGGTGATCACAAAAGATGCAGCGTTTATTATTGAAGATGCCTATGAGGAAGAAGCCGTGGTTATCTGTCGTGAGAACCATCCCCGTGTACACGGCACGCTCACAAAAGAGCAATTTTATGAGGAAACTCACTGTTTATTTTCAGGAAAATGGAACAACATGTCGGGGTTCGAGCAACTAGCAAAGGAAACAATTCAAGAAAGAAAAGTCGACTTGATCACATCTTCGCTAGCGGGCATGGCGCTGTATGTCGCCCAAAGAGACAGTTTAGGGATCGTGTCTCAATCTTTTGCAAACAAGTGGAGCAAAGCGCTCAAACTTCAAATTTTGCCCTGCCCCATTTCGATACGCTCTATCCCTTACAAGTTCGTCTACCATAAGCGAGAGGTAAACAACCCAGCCCACATCGCTCTACGTGAAAAAATCAAAGCCAACTTAACGGCAGCCCGCTACGAACCAATTTGTTTATAACTCTTGTCAATTGAAGCGTTAGGCGTTTTCGTCATCAAGCTTTCTACAAACCTGAATAGATAGAGTTTTACAGATAAAAAAGAGGCTCATTTTAATGAGCCTCTTTCTATATGTGATACTTCACTTAGCTTTTCCTACTTATTTGGGTTCTCTTTTAGTTTCTCCATCACTTGATCGAGCGAGAAGCTTGCTGCTTTTTGCCTTGGTGGGAACTCTTTAAACGTTTCAAGGAATCTGCCTACGTAAGCTTGCGCAGGAACAAGCATGTAAGCACGGTCTAGCATCCAATCGTAGTAAGTGTTAGAAGTGATATCAGCCACTTCGTAAGGATCCATACGCAAGTTGAAGATCTTAGGAACACGAAGTGTGGTGAATGGTTCAGCCCAAATACGCAACGTACCTTTTGCTCGTTGCTCCATAAAGACCAGCTTCCATTTGTTATAGCGAAGTGCAGTTAAGTCTCCATCATCTGAGAAGTAAAAAATTTCTTCTCGTGGGGCCTTATCCTCTTTACCAGTCAAATATGGTAGGAAGTTATAGCCGTCTAGGTGAACTTTGAATTTCTTACCATTCGCACTATAACCTTTGAGCAATTTCTCTTTGATATTGTCATCACCCGCGGCAGCAACGAACGTTGGCATCCAGTCCATGTGATGCATGATATCATTCGAAACAGAGCCAGCTTTAATTTTACCCGGCCAACGTACCATCGCAGGAACTCGGTACGCACCTTCCCAGTTGGTATTTTTCTCTCCACGGAATGGCGTTGTACCTGCATCTGGCCACGAGTTCATGTGTGGGCCATTATCGGTGGAGTAAAAGACGATTGTGTTGTCTTTAATACCCAAATCATCCACTTTTTTCAGTAGCTGACCTACATGGTTATCATGCTCGACCATACCATCTGCATACTCGCTGATACCTGTTTTTCCAGAGTTCTCTTCTTTCACATGAGTACGGAAGTGCATACGAGTTGCGTTCCACCAGACAAAGAAAGGTTTTTCAGCCTTGACGGCACGATCCATAAAGTCGAGTGCCGCATCTAACGTCTCTTCATCCACGGTTTCCATGCGCTTGCGAGTTAGAGGCCCTGTATCTTCAATTTTGCCATCAGCGTACGAACGGATAACGCCGCGCGGACCGAACTTTTTACGAAACTCAGGATCTTTAGGATAATCGACGTTTTCTGGCTCCTCCTCGGCGTTCAAGTGATAAAGGTTGCCAAAAAATTCATCGAAGCCGTGATTAGTAGGAAGGTGCTCATCTTTATCACCTAAGTGGTTTTTACCAAATTGCCCTGTCATATAGCCCATCGGCTTCAGCATTTCGGCAATGGTTGCGTCCTCTTCCTTCAAGCCAAGATCAGCACCTGGAAGCCCCACTTTACTCAAACCTGTTCTAAGAACGGTTTGGCCCGTAATGAAAGTAGAACGGCCCGCTGTACAAGATTGCTCACCGTAATAGTCAGTGAACATCATGCCTTCTTTGGCGATACTGTCTATATTTGGTGTTTTGTACCCCATCAAGCCAAACGTGTAAGCACTGAGATTGGACTGGCCAATATCATCACCCCAAATGACGAGAATATTTGGTTTCTCTGCTGCGATACTGCTACTTGTCGCACCGATTAAAGCGGCGGCAAGAATCGCTAATCGGCGTTTAACGCCATATTTCGCTGTCATATAAACCTCTGTGTGTATTAGAAAAGTGCTTCCTGCAACAGAATGTATAGTTCACAAATAGCGGATAAGCGAATTTACTAAATGAGAATTCTTTCTATCTTCGCCTAACATTACACCGTTATTTGTAGCTAATACGCACTCCAATAGCACTTTAGTTCAGAGCGCCATCGCACCATTCATCACTACTATTAATCTCAAATATTAAGATTGTCTACGCATATCACAGTGCTCATAAAGTACCTGATTGCTTTTATATAAATATTAATGATAATACGTTTTACTACTATTAATAATTAAGGTACCCGTGTGCTTGACTCCAAGGTTTCAAATGGAAAAACTTCCCAATGCCAACACAACGGCGTTCACCATAATGATGAGGAGCTATTACTAGATAAGCGCACTCACTCTGTGGTACTCAATTACCTGCCAAACAAGAAATCTGTTCAGTTAACAAGCATTCAATTTAAGCTGCTGCAAACTCTCACTCACCATCAAGATCAAGTACTTAGTAAGCATTTTCTTTACGAAACAGTACTAAAACGTGAATTTACTGAACATGATCGAGCACTCGATATGCACATGAGCAGAATGAGAAAGCGTCTAGTTCACGAAGGCGTTCCAACAGACAGAATTCAGACAGTCCACCGCCAGGGTTACATTTTCAAGCGCTCAGACAATCAACAGAAAAATTAACGCTAATTGACCCAACTTTTGGTAATTGACCGCTTATTTTGCTTTAATTAATGCAAATTCTAATCACGTAAAATAACTCAATGAATTTGCGCTTAATTTTTACACTTTGCATTGCTACTTTGTTTGCCGGCTGTGCAACCTATGCTGGTCTTAACTATGACCAACTGTTTGGTCCACAGCTCGTGCGTGAACGCACAGTTGACGTGGAAACCCCTCAAGCAAACTTCTTCCAAAGCGAAGTTAAACCCATTATGGATAACCGCTGTGTCGTCTGCCACGCGTGCTACGATGCACCATGTCAACTTAAGCTCTCTTCTGTTGAGGGCATTGACCGTGGTGCGAGTAAAGCACTGGTATATGAAGGAACAAGACTCACAGCCGCAGCACCAACACGCTTATTCGAAGATGCAGAAACAACCCAAGAGTGGCGCGATGCGGGTTTTCATCCGGTTCTCAACGAACGTGATCAAAGCATGGCAGCCAACATTGATGCAGGCCTTATCGCACGTTTGCTACAACAAAAAGAGCGCCACCCATTGCCTGACCAAGTCCAGTTAGAAGGCTTTGACTTTTCGATAGACCGAGAGCAAACCTGTCCGACGATTGAAGAATACGAGCAATACGAAAAGGATAACCCGACCTGGGGAATGCCTTTTGGTATGCCAAACCTATCAAACAGTGAATACCACACACTCATGACTTGGTTGGAAAACGGCGCAATAATGAACGTTCACCGACCTGTTAGTGAGAAAGAGCAAGCGCAAATAGATAAGTACGAAGCATTACTTAACCACTCTGATTTGAAAAATCAGCTGATGGCTAGGTATATATATGAGCATTTATTTTTATCTCATCTCTACTTTTCGGAACTCGATGAAGATCCCCGATTCTTCACGCTCGTCCGCTCTGCTACACCACCAGGACAGCCCGTCAAACGTATTTCAACGCGTCGCCCGTACGATGATCCAGGGGTTGAACGTGTGTTTTATCGAATTATTCCAGAGCAAGGGACCATAGTAGATAAAACTCACATGCCATTCGCGTTAAACAAGCAACGCATAGAGAACTGGAAAACTTGGTTTATTGATGCTGATTACATGGTTAGTCAGCTACCGAGTTATGAACCAGAAGTTGCTGCAAACCCGATGACATCATTCATCGACCTTCCAGTGAAGTCGCGCTTTAAGTTCATGCTAGATAATGCACAAAATACAATAATGGCATACATCAAAGGCCCAGTTTGTCGTGGCCAACTGGCATTGAATGTTATCAATGATCGCTTTTGGGTGTTTTTCCTTGATCCAGATAAAGCAGACATCCCAGAAGTAAATGAGTTTTACCGATCTCAGGCTGATAATCTAAAACTGCCGGCAGAGCAAGAAAGTAACACGCTACCTGTTACCAACTGGGTCAAGTACGCGCGTCAACAAGCTCGCTACCTAGAGGCTAAATCTGAGTTCACTAATAACTGGTTTAAAGAAGGTGAAAACCTATCCACCGATGTAATTTGGGATGGTAATGGCACCAACCATAATGCGGCATTAACGATATTCCGCCATTTTGATAGTGCTTCTGTTGTTCAAGGGTTAGTTGGTGAGCAGCCTAAAACAGTGTGGATTCTTGACTACGCGCTACTAGAGCGTATCCACTATTTGCTTGTTGCTGGGTTTGACGTTTACGGTAACTTCGGCCATCAGCTCATGACACGAATGTTTATGGACTTCTTGCGTCTAGAAGGCGAAAGTAACTTTATCTCTTTGTTACCCGCCGATATGCGCCATGAACTTCAATCTAGCTGGTATAAAGATCAAAGCCCGCAGTTGAGTGACTTTTTACAACGAAATGTGAAGCCGTTTAACCAACCAACCAGCGTTCAGTATAAGAGTGACGATCCAAAAACGGAGTTGGTGGAGTTGTTGAGAGAACATGTCTCAGGTGTGCTTCTGCCTCGCTACGAAATTCAAGATACGGCTCTTTCTGCGAGTAATGAAAAACAACTAAAACGCATTGACCACGTTCGTGGTGAAGGCCTGAAAACCGTTCCGCAAATCACTATGCTTATGGTGAGAAGTCAATCAGGGGAAGATGAACTGTTCACCTTACTTCACAACAATGCACACACAAACATCTCTAGCTTGTTTGATGAAGAAAGTAACCGTGACTTTGCTAACGATGACATGACCATTGTACGCGGCGTTGTGGGAAGCTACCCTGCGGCATTTTTCTCGATCAACGAAAACCAAGTAAAAGATTTTGTCGATCAATTTAGTGCCATCCAAAACGAGTCCGATTACGTTAAGTTATTGGATAATTTTGCGATTCGTAGAAGCTCAGAAAAATTCTGGTCATTTAGCGATCGTTTACACAATTGGTACCGTACAAAACAACCGATCGAATTTGGATTACTTGACTATAATCGTTTTGAGAATCGATGATGATTTAAGGGGGTTCTCATGGGTATCCGAGATAACATTGCCGCTCTTGAACAACAGATTTACGTTGCTTGTTCTGAGGGAGACTACGAAACGGTCAATATGCTTGAGCATCAACTCGAATACTTGCGTGGCAAAGTGGAACATCCTTTTGATGATGACCCTTATGCCCTAGACACTCGATTCGAGTGGGAAGATGACATGACCGAATAGAAAAAACCTCCGGAAAGCCGGAGGTTTTTTTATTTTCAATGCTCGATGGATTACTTCGCCATTAACTCATCCAGAGCTTGAATTGATGCAGACACTTGAGAAACTAAATCATCTTTAGTCGCATTATAGGTATCTAAAGGTTGAGCCGCGGCTTCAATTGCTTGGCAAGCGTTCATTAATGCAGTTAGTCCTAAACTTCCCGCGCTGCCCTTTAATTTATGGGCAAGGTTCTTTACTTCTTTACTATCATTGTCCTCAGCAGACGCTTGCAGTTTGCTTAATACATCAGTGCTGGTGGATCTAAACAGATTAATAATGTGCAACATCTTATCTCTGCCCAAGATTTTCATATCGGACTCAATCACGCTCGGATTAATGATAACCACATCGGGTTCCTTTGTTTTAGGTGCTTGAACGACCTTTAATTGTAGCTCTTGTTCTTGAGGCGAAATTTGATCAAACGGGGTACAGTCGGCATTTTGTGGCAACAACAACGGCTTTCCGTCTAGCGCATCCTGAATCAATGCCGCGAGTGCCTCTTTTGCCAATGGCTTAGGCAAGTATCCGTCAAAACCAGCGGCTAGATAGCGCTCAACTTCTTCCGCAAAAACGTGCGCAGACACTGCAATCATTGGCGTGACGGCAAGCGCTTTATTGGCCGGCTTATCACACTCAATCCGCTTTAAGCGTTGGATCAACTCAGTTCCATCACAATCAGGGAGGTTGATGTCGACCAAAGCGATATCAAAATCTTGTGTGCTGATCAGTTGCTCTGCTTGTGAGCCGTTTTCTGCCATCACGACTTGGTGCCCCATGCTTTCTAGAAAGCCTTCCGCGACCACTCGGTTGACTTCATTATCTTCTACTAGCAAGACCTTTGCTTTCACTTTGCAACGTGCGGTTGCCACGGTTCCTGTTTCAATAGGTTCGCTTTCCTCTAACGGAATAGAGAACCAGAATCGGCTACCATTTCCCTCTTCGGAATCGACTTCTAAAACACCGCCCATCGCTTCAATGATTCGCTTACTGATGGCAAGTCCAAGCCCCGTGCCTCCAGTTTGGCTCATCCCACCTTCAGCTTGCGTGAAGGCATCAAACAACGTTCTCTGGTATTTTTTGGCAATTCCTATTCCAGTGTCTGATACTTCAAACAGGACTTGCGACTCGTCCTCAGGGTTCAGGCTAACGTAGATATCAATTTCTCCTTCGTCAGTGAACTTAATCGCGTTACCAACGAGATTGTTCAGCACCTGACTGATTCTGGTGACATCCCCTTTCCAGTAGCGACTAACATCACTTTCAATATGGTAGGAGAACAGCAGCTTCTTCTCTTGTGCTCGACTGTTCATTAACTGGAAAGTGTCCTCCACCATTTGGTGTAAATCAAAGCCCATGTGACGAATTTCTAAATGCCCCGCTTCAATCTTGGAGTAATCCAGTACATCATTAAGGATCGCGAGCAACGTTTTACCACTACGATTAATGATTTCCGCATAACGCTTTTGAATTGGGTTGAGGCCTGAGTCAATCAACAAGCGTGCTGTCCCCAACACTCCGTTCATTGGCGTTCTTATCTCATGGCTCATCGTCGCCAAGAATGCCGATTTTGCTCGGCTCGCTTGCTCTGCTTGCTTGCGAGCTTTAGCGTGATTCAAAACCTCTTCATTCAAACGGCGGTTTGCTTGTTTTAACTGCGAAGTGCGCTGCTCAACGAGCTCTTCTAAATGCTCTTTATGCTCCTCAAGCTCTCGCTTGGCTTGAGCTTCACCCTCTGCTACCACTTTTAGTGCTTGCGCGGTATTACGAGCCGTGATGATGGCCTGCCCCATATGCGCCAACTCATCTTTGCCTTTCACTTCCAACTCAACCGCTAAGTTACCCTGCGCCACAGACAGCAACGCAGCGGAATATTCAGCTAACCGCTTCACAACAGAAAGGTACACCACACGCCATAAAATCAGCACCAATACAATCAAACCAACAATTGAAATAACGGTTAAAGACCACTGAGCGAATTTCAGTGTGCTGGTCAATTGGTCTACAGCGACGGTAGTGGTTTTGTTTGAATCATCAACCAATTTGTTGACCGTGCCATTAAGCTCTGAGAACAACTCTAATGTCTTTTGCATCAGTTGTTGTGACTGTTCGTTATTCTCGTATTGCTGCATCAGTATAGAAAATACGACCTGACGCTTACCAAGCTCTATGAGCAGTTGGCTCATTTGCTTAGAGCGCGTAGGATCTTCCACAGCGAGTACACGGCGTTGCATGATTTTGAGGTTGCTATCGAAATCACTTTGAACCTGTTGAATTCGCTCAATATTCGTTAATGTCCGAGCCTCTTCAATCTGATTCAACATTTTAAAGGCCAACAAGTGCAGTTCATGTAATCGCTCAGTCAGATCAAGATCGACCTCCACCAGTGCATCTAGCGCCTGATAAACTTGCGATTTTTTATTCGATTCTAATAAGTCATAAATATGCGTGACGTTAGCAACAGCAATGGTGCTTGTATTCTGAACTTGCGTACGAGTTAGTTGTTCTAGCTCTTCACTGAGCAGACGCATTTCTTCAACACGAGTATCTATCTCTTTTGCAAGCCACAGCTTTTTTTCAACCGAAACACCGAGTTCTGCCAAATTGTCGATAACGTTCTGGACGTTATTCTCTAAAGCTTCTAACAATTGAGAATCGAACGACTCACTCCCGAGCTCCTTGATGTGAGTGAGTAAAGACTCGAGCTGTTCGAACAGCACTCGCCCTGACTCCTTTCTTTCCTGCTCGTTTCTTGCGTTCGACAACATTTGTACAGACGAAATAATACGAGTACTCAACTCAGAGACTTGCCTCGCCTCAATCATGGCGGGAATCGCAGAATCCACGACATTTCTTTCGGTTTTGGCAACCAAAGAAAATCCAGACACACCAATAAGTGCCGATAACATGACCAGTATTGCCATCGCAATGAAAGACAACAAAAGTTTACGACCGATGCTTGCAGTTGCTAGCAGCATATTTTCATGACCTTAATGTTCGTGTTCAGCGACATATTACGTTATATTTTGCAGTGTTTACTTAATCTATGCCAACGAACTTCATTTCATGGTTAAAAATCAACACGCATTTCGCACATTTTTCAAACATTCTGCAGCCACTTTAACCCTCGTTGCTTCTTTGCCAGCGGTTGCCGCAGAGAAAATATGTGCAATATACCCTCACCTAAAGGATTCATACTGGTTGTCAGTAAACTATGGAATGGTGTCCGAAGCGAAAAGAGAAGGTGTCGAGCTACGAGTTCTTGAAGCGGGCGGCTACCCAAACAAAACCCGTCAAGAACAACAACTCGCACTGTGTAACCAATGGGGAGCAGATGCAGTTATCCTTGGGACCGTGGACCCACAGGCTTACGAGCATTCACTTAAAAATTGGGTAGGGAATACTCCCGTTTTTGCTACTGTGAACCAACTCGACTTGGATGAAGAACAAAGTGAGTTGCTAAAAGGGACTGTCGGTGTTGACTGGCATTGGATGGGATACGAAGCGGGTCAATATTTGGCAGCTCGTCATCCAAAGGGGTCAGGAAAGACCAACATTGCCTTACTTTTGGGGCCGCGAACTCGTGGTGGTACGAAACCCGTTACTGCCGGATTTTATGAACCGATACAAGGAAGTGATATCAACATTGTTGACTCATTTTGGGCAGACAACGACAAGGAGTTACAACGTAACCTAGTTCAACGTGTGATCGATATGGGAAATATAGATTACATTGTTGGCAGTGCAGTGGCGATTGAAGCGGCCATCAGTGAGCTGCGCAGTGCCGGCAAAGCTGAGGAGATCGGTTTAGTTTCTGTGTACTTAAGTCATGGTGTATATCGAGGCCTGTTACGTAACAAAGTGCTCTTCGCACCAACAGATAAAATGGTGCAGCAAGGTCGGCTTTCCGTGATGCAAGCAACGCATTACTTAAGGGGTGAAGCTTATGACAAACATGCCTCACCAACCATCAAACCACTGACTCCGAAGACGCTTCATGACGACACGATCGAAGAATCGTTATCTCCGTCAGAATATAGGCCGACATTCCGTGTTAAGGCTGTTGATTGAAAGACCAAAAACGTGTTCTATTGAGTCACAACAATTTTAAAATCATACAAACGGAAACATCTTGATGCAAAAAACCATTCGTACCATGCCAACCCATAAACATGTGGCTTTGGTTGCTCACGACAACTGCAAACCTGAGCTACTTCGCTGGGTAAAAGAAAACAAAGAAAAGCTACAGAGTCACTTCCTTTACGCAACTGGCACGACAGGACACATGCTAAGTAAAGAAACTGGACTTGCGATCAAGAGCATGATCAGTGGTCCGATGGGCGGTGATCAACAACTAGGCGCTCTTATTTCAGAAGGCAAAATCGACGTTCTCGTTTTCTTTTGGGATCCACTGAATGCCGTACCTCACGACCCAGACGTTAAAGCGCTTCTTCGTATTGCTAGTGTTTGGAATATTCCTGTAGCAACGAACCGAGCCACCGCTAAGTTCCTGTTTAACTCCCCTCTTCTTGAGCAAGAAGTAGACATCGAAGTGCCGGATTACGAAGCCTATCTTGCTGAGCGCATGTAAGCTTTGATGCTAACCAAATAAAGCAAAGGCGATACCAAGTATCGCCTTTACTGTTTTTAACATTCTAAACGTTGCATTTAACGAGAAGTCACGATGGGATAGTCACCATTAACGAGCTCTTGAACGAATGCAGATCCCGCACCAGTATGCGTAATCCAAACCTTCTCTTTCGCACGTGTAATCGCCACGTAAAATAGCCTGCGCTCTTCTGCGTAAGGGAATTTGTCTTTGGACTCCGTCAACGCACCATCAATGTGAATTTGCTTCTTCTTAGCGGGGAATTGCCCCTCATCCACAGAAAGAATAATCACAAAGTCAGCTTCGCGTCCTTTACTCGCATGGCAAGTCATAAAGCGAATATCGAGATTAGGGAAACGTCGCAACCAATCGTCGAACAAATCGGGCTTATGATAATGGTTACGTCCTAGCAATAAAACTGACTTGGTTTGCTTGGCTTGTTGATTCAAGTGGTCCAAGATCTTTTCCACTTGATTGCTCGGCGCGGTATGTACGCTCTTCTGCTTGCGTTGTTTGTGGCTGTTTAGTGTTTTCGGCAACTGCGATGGGTTTTGCTGCACGAATGTATTCGCTACATCACCAATCTGATTGTTGAAACGATAAGTTGTATCTAAGTGATGAACGGTTGAGTGAGCAAAGCGTTCTTTAAAACCAGTGATAAGATCGACATCCGCTCCTGCAAACTGATAGATCGCTTGCCAATCGTCGCCAACAGCAAATAACGTGGCACCTGCTTGTTTCTGAGTGGATTCACACAGTGCTTCAATCAATGCCAGACGATCTGGAGAGATATCTTGATACTCATCGACCATAATAAAGTGCCATGGCGAGACAAACTTCCCTTTATTCACATAATCTGTCGCACGACTGATCATGGTTGGGAAATCCACTTGGTTGCTTTCTTTAAGCATTTTCTGCCACGCTGTAAAACATGGCCAGCATAAGGCGAGTTCACTATTTAAACGCGTATAGTCTTGGTGGTTTACGAGCTTTTCTTGTACTTGCTTTTTGGTCAAGCCCACCGCCGCTAAATGAGACAGCTGCGAATCTAGCCAAGCGATCAGTTTTGGATTTTCTGAATGGCTTCCTAACTCATCATCCCCTTTTAGGTACGCAATCGGCCATTTGTCTAAATGTTTTTGCCAACGTTTAAAGTTGGTGGGTGTCATCCAATGTTTTTTCAACCAGTCTACACACCATGCTGTTCGTTGATTTTCGTCCAACGCTAAAGGACTAATTTCGACAGGTTGCTGTTCGACTTGTTTAAGAATATACAAGCCCAACTGATGGAATGTGTTGACGCGCACACCGTCTGCCGCCATGCCCACTTTATCTACTAAGCGTTCTTTCATTTCAGTCGCCGCATCACGACCGAACGCTAACATGAGAAGCTCTTCTGCTTGAGCTTGATGGCTTTGCAACAAATAGGCAACTCGTGCGGTTAAAACGCTGGTTTTGCCCGAGCCGGCCCCAGCAAGAACTAAGTTGTGGTCGTCGTTGAGCAATACCGCATATTGCTGGGATAAATTCAAAGGAGAGGATTCAATTTGATTAAACAGCACTTCCCAATTTGGACGTTCTGCTTCTAGCCAATCGCGATTACGCTCACCAAGCGCCTCAGAGGTATCAATGAGCCAAGGCTCTATTTGCGACATACGATTCGGCATTCGCATTTTGGCTTCTTCTAGGGTGGTTTTCATCTCGCTTAACTCTTGGTTAAGGCTTTCAACCCAGGAGACCACTTGAGAATGCGATAAGTAAGCAGGCAAGTGCTTTAGTTTGTAAAGCTCTTCTTCCCACTTAGGTAGATACTCAGCCAGTTTTCGGCACTGAGTGTTGTGCCACTCTTGATATTGACGAACGGCCTCAAGCGCAAACTTTCGGCATTGCGGCCACGGTAAACCTTGGACTAGCCAGCTTTGTTGTTTGCCTTCGTGTTCATGAGCAAAAAACTGTAAAGAGCTCCATAATAACCCACGCTTTACGCTAACTTTGCCATTCCAGATCGTAAAAGGAATATGTTCTTCACTGCCTATCGAGCTTAATAAAACACTGTTCTCTTTTATTTCGACGTGATGGTACTCATTTTGAATAAAAAACTGTGCTTTGCTAGTGGCAGTAAGCTGCATGAAACGTGCGCCTTTTAGTTTAGAAGTTGTCGATTTATATCATTTTAAGGCGCTAAATTGTAGCAACGGCGAGCACCTAAGTAAGCTTCTTCTTCTATTCTTTAATAAAATTCACATTACTGTCGATTTAATAACCTAAAGCTGAGGTTATTTGAAGCTGGCTTTACAATCCTCAATACATGACCTGGCAGTTTTAATATAAGTCAATGACATCCCTGCTGATTTTATCAGCAACCACGAATTTTTCTTAAAGTAAATCATAAACGCGCTATAGTGGGTCTGGTAGTATTCCCCCTGTTCTTCATCGGAAACATAAGGCGCATTGTGCAAGCAACTTCTAAATTTCGGCTCTATTGGGCAAACAAGACGATAAATTACAGCGTTCTTATCCTTATTACCTTACTGGGTGTGGTTATCCCAACTTGGTACTTCGAGCAAAACACGCTGATAACGCCATTAATATTAGGCGTTATTGCTGCTGCTTTGGCTGAAAGTGATGACAGTTTCACTGGACGCATCAAGGCTCTGATTCTCACCTTTCTCTGTTTTGCGCTTGCTGCTTTTTCAATTGAAATCTTGTTCGATACCCCTTGGGCTTTTGCGTTGGGATTATTTATCTCAACCTTCGGCTTCATCATTCTTGGAGCGATAGGTCCTAAGTACGCGAGTATTGCTTTTGGTTCGTTGCTGATCGCTATTTATACTATGCTTGGCGCACATGAAAGCACCAACATTTGGTTTCAGCCACTACTGCTTTTGACTGGTGCCGCATGGTATTACTTCATGTCCATGATTTGGCAGATATTTTGGCCTCTTCAACCGGTGCAACAAAGCTTAGCCAATGTGTTCTTCCAAATGGCGAATTATCTTGATGCGAAAGCCAAGCTTTTTCACCCTGTGACCAACTTGACGCCACAACCGCTACGGATTGAAGCTGCAAAATGCAATGCTGCCACGGTTACGGCACTAAACGCTTGTAAAACCACATTACTTAACCGATCGAAACGGGGTCACATTGATGGGCCTAGTGACCGATTTTTAAATATTTATTTCATCGCTCAAGACATTCACGAACGCGTCAGTTCTAGCCATTATCGCTATCAGGATTTAGCGACCGAATTTGAACGTTCTGATGTGCTGTTTCGTTTTAAATATCTTTTGGAGTCTCAAGCCCAAGCGTGTCGTGATATTGCACTAGCCATTCAGCTAGGAAATGAATACTCCCATACCGATCAATCTATTCTGGCATTAGCTGAAGTACAAAACTCTCTTGCTTATCTAGAAGAACAAAAGCAAGGGCACTGGAAACGTCTGCTGATGCAGTTAACATATTTATTCAATAACTTAG
Organism: Vibrio sp. 1562; assembly: GCF_033340155.1. Classification (NCBI taxonomy): domain Bacteria; kingdom Pseudomonadati; phylum Pseudomonadota; class Gammaproteobacteria; order Vibrionales; family Vibrionaceae; genus Vibrio; species Vibrio sp. 1562. Next base: position 32,017 of record NZ_JAWOVY010000020.1, on the reverse strand, counting down.
CGACGGTAGAAAAACAACTTAATAACATTAACAACCCAGATGTTGAAGGCCTCGAAGAAGATACCCTCGCCGATACCAACCCACACACGCTAAAGGCGATGTGGCAGCGTATATCAGCAAATTTACACAAAGATTCGATGCTGTTTCGGCATGCATTACGTATGTCAATTGCCTTAACGATTGGCTATGGAATCATTCAAATATTCAACATCGACCGAGGTTACTGGATACTCTTAACCACTTTATTCGTATGCCAACCGAACTACAGTGCCACTCGCCAAAAATTGACGGCGCGAGTAATAGGTACATTAGCTGGTTTGTTGATTGGTGTACCATTGCTGACTTTTTTCCCTTCTCAAGAAAGCCAGTTAGTATTTATCGTTATCTCTGGAGTGATGTTTTTCGCCTTCCGGATGAACAACTATGGGTACGCGACTGGTTTTATTACACTGCTCGTCCTCTTCTTATTTAATCAACTAGGTGAAGGTTACGCAGTTGTCCTTCCTCGACTAGCAGATACCCTCATCGGGTGTGTGCTTGCAGTAGGAGCTGTATTAGTTATTTTGCCCGACTGGCAGTCGAGAAGGCTTCACAAAGTTATGTCGGATGCGATAGAGGCGAACAAGCAGTATCTCGATCAGATCATTGGTCAGTATAGAATCGGCAAGAAAGACAATTTGAGCTACCGTATCGCTCGCCGCCAGGCCCACAATAATGATGCCTCACTCTCTTCTGCGATTAGTACGATGCTGGCGGAGCCTGGCAAATATCGCGCAGCTGTTGATGAAAGTTTTCGCTTCCTAACGTTAAATCACGCAATGTTGAACTATATTTCTGCATTAGGCGCGCACAGAACTCGCATCGAAGATGAGTCAATTCATAAACTCGTTTTAGATGCTCACCGTTGTATTCATCAACATCTGGATGTACTTCATAAACAGCTTCACCAGCATTGTGAGGAGTGTGACCTATCTAATATTGATGATGCTGGACTCGAGCAACGCTTAAATGAATGGCGCGATGAAGACGACAGCTCTGCCCGCATGGTATTGCAACAACTCCATCTTATCTATCGCATGCTCCCAGAGCTTCATTCACTTGCTAGCAAGTTTGCCGTCAGAGTAAGTTAGTAACATTCAAACCATATGTAAGAGGGAAGCGCTATATCGCTTCCCTTTTTATTTTTACGTTTCCACCTACCCCAAAGTGGGTAATTATGTACCTTCTTAGGAAAAATCTGACGTATCACTTAACACACCTTGACAATATTCGGACAAAAAGCAATCGATCAAATTCTAATCTATTTTGGTTGAATAAATATGTTGTATCCAAAGGATGAAGAATTTCGGGCAACGACGGATAAACCGAATCACGACGAAGGTATTGAGATGAACGCACAACAATTTAATGAACTTAAACAAAAGCTCAGTGATTTAACGGCAAGTCAGTTAAAGTCATTACAAGGTGAGATCAGCGTGAAACTAAATAAAGCGCAAAAACCGGTTCTATCTGGTGAAGAAAGAGAAATGCTTGCCAAACTGTTTGCCTAATCAAGTCATTGATATAAAACACTTGAACGTTTTATAAAGTCCACCTATGCTCTCACTATCATAATGTTGGGAGTAGTGATATGCCTGTATCGGGAATTCAATCTGGACACCACATCGTTCAGATGTCACAACAAATAGCCGAGAAAGCTGCACATGGCATTAGCAATAATGTAAGTAAGGTTAAAGAAGAGCTTTCTGATCACAACATCGATTTAGCTGCGGTTGCGGATGTCGCAATAACAGCCTCAACACCTAGCCTTCCCTCTCAAAAAGTTGAATCTCTCATCAACCTAGCACAAGCCGCTGGTTATAACCGAGTTGGCGCGTCTGTCATAGAGAAAAACAATGAAATCATTGGCAGCTTGCTAGACATCCACGTTTAGGCGATTTAACGTCAAATTATCGCTATTTTAATTTCCAACTATCACTATAACGTCGTAACAAGATAACCCCTTTGCTTCGTTCTTGCTTTCTATTTCGATTCAAATATCTCCTGTTTAAAATCAAGCTTTCCCGAAAAAAATGGGCGGCTTATCAGAACCGCCCATTTTTATGTTGCATACAGGTTTATCCGTTATCAATAACACCGTTGTTGAGCAATGACTCTACAATCTCGTTGGAGCTGAGACCGTTGAAGTCGATTGAAGTACCTAAGTTTTCCACGACAATAGTCTGTTGAACATTTGCATCCGTCGTAATGTTCAGAGAAACACTTTCCGTCGATGCATCGTAGTCTGCCGAAATGTGACCAAGCAGATCATCCATGTCGATCATTGAGTTATTGAGATCAGAGATAACTTCACGTAAATCGATACTGTCTTCGTTAACAGTGAAGTCAGTAATGGTATCCACTGCCCCTTCATCAACGGAATCTACCGTCCACTTGAAGATATCGCTGCCGTCTCCACCCGTTAAGATATCTGAACCTAAGCCACCGATAAGCACGTCATCGCCATCGCCACCCAGAATAACGTCGTCACCGTCGCCACCAATCAAGTTGATACCTGTGTCTCCACCGACTAAATAGCTGTCGTCCACTGCGGTTGACTGGTCAATATCGTCGCTATCACTACTCACATCCAAACTAATTTGGACAGGTGAAGACTGCGCTTCATCGCCATTAGATTCCGTTGATATCGCCGTAAGCGAAATATCGTAAGAACCGACATCAATACCACTGTTAGTATCTGTTGCGACAATTTCTAGCGTATCAATTTCATCGCTTGGTACTGTCCAAGTGGTACCATCGAAGCTAATGCCTGATGGAGAAACGCCACTTGTTACCTCAGCACTAGCTGGTACGCCCGTTAGCTCCAAAGACAGCACCTCGTCAATATCAGTAAGCGCCGCCATGATTCCGACAATCGCTAAACCTTGACTGCTCGCGGTTTGGCTAGCCGCAATTTGACGAATGTAATTAAACTGAGGATTTATACTCAATGTAGGTGCATCAGCTACAGGTGTCACATTGATAGTGAAATCTTGATTCGCTTCCAATGCGGTACCCGCATTTTCGAAGTACACGCCGTTGTCTTCGACTTTCACCGATAAAGTGATTGAAGCTGCGTTGACATCTCCTGCATCCACAAATACACCCTCAGAAGCGTCTGTTGCTCCAAGAACGGAGTTAATATTATCTGGTGTGCCCATTAGGGTTATTTCACCAGCCATCCCCGCCCCAACAGTCACACCACTACCTGCTGGCGGCTCGACACGAAGGTCGCCCTCGGTAACTGTAAGAGTCACCGTCATGATTTCATTCGCCTGCGCACCAGTGAAGTCGATGTCACTTACACTAATACCCGTTATTTTCTGGCCATCGGCTTCGTTGATCGTATCCGTTACCGATGCTGCAGTGATTTCAGGTGCGTCATTGGTCGCTTCAACATTCAACACTGCTGTGCCCGCGATTGTAATTGGGTCTGGAGCGCCGTTAGTGGTTCCGTCATCTGTGATTTCATAAGTGAAATTAACGTCACCAAAGAAATCTGCTGCGGGTTCAAACGTCCACTCTGTCGCACTCACTTGAGTCAACGTGCCGGAAGCTGGGTCCACTAACGCAACATTATCGACGGTCAAGTTGTCTGACTCAGGATCACTTGCGTTGCTCAGCAACTCAGTAGCCGTAATAGTTACCGAACCACCATCTTCTTCGGTACTACTCAACGTTACCTCTGATGTTACCGGTGCATCGTTCACCTCAGTGACTTCGAAGGTCGCCGTTCCTGACACCGTTTGAGGATCTGAAACACCGTTCGTTGTACCGTTGTCGGTAATGTTGTAGGTCAGATCGACCTTGCCGTTGTAGCCAGGCGCAGGAGTAAATGACCATGTACCTGTTACGTTGTCGAAATCCAATGTGCCGCTGCTTGGATCAACCAACTGGACATTGCTCACCATCAAGGTGTCGTTTTCAATATCAGACGCATTCGCCAACAAATCAGCTTGGGTAATATCAACCGCCGTACTGTCTTCTGCGATATCAGAAAGTGTCACTTCAGACGTCGTTGGAGCATCATTGACTTCCGTTACGTTGAACGATGCGCTGCCGTTAACCGATTTAGGATCGGATGCACCATTTGTCGTGCCATCATCTGTAATGGTGTACGTGATTTCAACTGGACCGTTGTAATCTGGTGCTGGGGTAAATTCCCACTCTCCCGTGCCACTGTTGAAAATAATGCTGCCCGAATTCGGATCCGTTAACTGAACATTGCTAACCGTGAGATTATCGTTCTCTACGTCTGTCGCATTCGCAATAAGATCCGCTTCAGAGATGGAGAACACACCACTATCTTCTTCAATATCCGGTAGCGTCACTGGCGTAGTTTCTGGGGTATCATTCACCGCTGTCACTTCAATATTGAAGCTGCTGCTGTTGGTATTTAGGGTGTCATCTACCCCACCAATTACGATACCTTCATTACCTTGGTCATCGACTGTCACGTCCACCTGAACGTCACCAAAGAAGTTCAGCTCTGGATTAAACTCAATCAGACCGTCTGCAATGGCATTGTTTAGATCGGCCACTGTACCTTTCAGTTCAACGGAGTCCGTACCATCACCGCTCACTGTTAGGTTGTAAGTAGCGATGAGCGTTGGATTAAGCTCCAAGATACCGCTGTCGACGTTCACATTGAGTACATATTCAGCATTCGGATCATCGAGTACGGCATCAATATCGGTAATGCTGAAACCATCAAGCAGCATTGGCGTATCTTCTGGTGTTTCCACATCCACGGTATTGACGAACTCTGGACGATCGTTCACTGCTTCAACATCAACAGTGACATCAAACTCCTCTGCGGAGCCCAAGCTTTGACTGCCATCGAGCCCAGTATCAACGGCTTGCACTTTGAAATGCAGCGAACCATCCCATGAGTTATCGTTGCGATCACCAGAATTAAACACCACTTGATCCAAGTCTTGAGCATTGATTTCTAAGACAAAAACGCCGCCGCCTTGGTCAGTAAATACTGTCCCATCAGGTAATGAAACGCTCGCCCCATCAGGGACATTTGAGACCTCAACTCTCAGCGTCTCTGGATCATTTTCCTGGTAGTTTGCACCATCTCCGATGGACTCTTTGTTATCAACCACTAACGCATTTACATTAATAACAATGTCTTCGCCCTCATTACCTGCAGCCGAAGTGTCGGGGTTCACATCAACATCATCACCAATAGGATTGACAATAAGCGTAAAGTTATTGTTTCGTTCCGTTGGTACTTGTAGCAACTCCTCTTGAATGAAGACCGTAATACCTATCTCAGCCTCGCCACTAAAGTGTTTTGGCGGTTTAATTTGGATGTCACTCAGGTCAATGGACGTCTGAGTGAGATCTTTTAGTTGAATACTCCATTCGCCCCCACCGTTATTCTTAACAACATAATCAGAGGAATTGGATTTAACGATAAAGTCATCAGGAAGCCCCGTTAACTTGAGTGAAACGAAACTCTCAGAACCGTCATTATCGTTCAGGCTGATCGAAACACCAGAGCCCGATTGATTCAGCGAAATTAAAGTATCTTCGTCACCAATCACCGTGATTGGCTGCGTCGGATCGGCACCTGTAATGGTAATGTCATCAACGACTGGCGTAACTTCAAATGTGACATCGTCAGTGAAGGTTCTTACATCTATATTATCGCCAGAGTTATTCAAGATAGACTGATCAAACACAGCTTCATCAGTAATTTCTCCCTCGATATTAATCTTGACGGTATTTTGGCCACCACCTACGGGGTAATTTTCTTTTGGCTTAAACAGAACATTGTCAAGCGCACCAGCTAAAATCTCAGCTTCATTAAACTCAATACTGGTTCCTAAGCTGTTACCATTGGCATCAACAAACTCACCTAATGTTGTGTCATCAAGCTCTAACTTGATGTTCGTTAGTGTTTCTCGACCACCTTGAGTGTTGTTAAATTGATCGGCAAAATCAACACTCAAGTTAAGTTGGATTAAGCCATCTTCGTAACCAACACCATCCGCCGTGGGAACGTCGTTATTTAGATCAGTCACAGGTTGTTTGTTTGCATCCAAGCCGAAAGTACCGACGATATCTACTCTTACATTTGGTGTGACATCGCTATCCAACGGCTGATCCCCGGCTGAACTCGGAACGTCTGCAACCGGTAAAACCTGAACTGGAAACTGGACATTATTTTCTTTTTCATCACCGGACTCAGTGTCTTTAGTGACAAACCGAATTGGCAATTCGAAATCACCTGCGTAATCTTCTGCCAAGTGCATCGTCAAACCATCAAGGCCAGTAATATTTCCACTCGCATCGATATGGGCTTGGAACACGTATTTACCATTGACAAAATCAACATCCGTCCCCGTGATCACCAAACCAGGAGGAATGCCAGGAGCTGTCGGGTCGACGATAATAGTCAAGACATCCTCCACACCATCTGCATTAATCGCATCGACTTTCGACGTCAACTGAGCACCAAGGTTAATAGAATTGTCTTCCAACGCTTGAATTTGAACATCATCAGCCACCTGAATCTCTGCCGCTACACTCATTTTCGGTGTGAGGACGGTTGGAAACTCTAGTGTCACATCCGTTTGACGCACGACCGTCGCATCTTTTTCGTTGCCCAAATCTTCGCCCAAATCATTCACTTCTGCGTAAATGGTTAAGCCAATTTGAGAGAGACCACCGTTATCGCCATCGTCGCTGTCATCGTTTGGTGTTAAATCAAGTCCAGACGGCGCTTTAATTGAGAAGTTGTCTTCATTAGTTACTGTCCAACGACCTCCACCTTCATTTAGTGCACCGACGATAACCAATTGGTTGAGGATCTCAGGGTCCACATTGTGAAATTGAACAACAAGTTGAGTCACCACTTCATCTGAAGACGCATCAAACTCTTGGTATTTAATGATATGAGCGCCAGATTCGCCCCCCATAGAAGTGTTGATCGTAAAGTCAATGTTACCTTGATCGTCTGACTTCACGATATCGGTAGCACCACCACCACTTTCAGTGACAAGCAGACGGGTTTGGTCGTCTATTGCCCCCGTCTTATCCTCTGGCTCAACGATTGGATTAACTTGGACATTCACCGTACCATTGATGGTTTTCTCAGCGATACCTTCACCGGGATTCGAAGCGTCAACATATTCATGGTCAATCTCTTTCACAGTGACGGTTGTGGTCAAGTCAAAGTCAGTACTTGAATCCTGCTCCAACTGAACTTGAACATAGCCACTTTGAGAGATTTTAGCGGAAAAATCTTGTTCTGATTCACCGGCTTGCGGTGAAAGCGTTAGTGTTCCAGAAACAAGCGTTTGTGCCACACCATCTACATAGACCGTGCTGCCTGGAGGAAATCCAGAGATGGTTACATCACTAAAGAATTCATCGGTATCAGGGCTTTGTACGAGCGTCGGTTTCCAATCGATGTCAAAGCGCGTATCTTCATCTCCCTCCGATCGGACAACGTAGTTATCTTGAGCGTCAATAACGGGTTCGACCTTGATCCTTACCTCTCTTTCAATCACACGACTATGACCATCATTCTCGGTAACAATGATCGTCCCTGTAATCGCAATGTTTTCAGTTGAAGAGGCTTCCGGAATAATTTGAATACCGGAATTAAAATTCAGCCCAGTGATGTTTGCTTCGTAAATCGGTTGACCGTTACCATCATAGCCAACAAAGGTGAGGTCAACGCTTGAACCGTCTGAATCTACGACACGAACACCGTCGGGGATGTTGGACAGGATAACAGTAATGGCTTCTGAATCATCCTGTGGTCTATCGGCAACTTCACCTGATACAACCGAGAAGTTGAGGTTTACAACACCATTCTCTTCAATAGTCGTCTCTATCCCGGCCACATCTCCGTCTACGAATCGGTTCCAAACGTTCCCCGCGTCAATTAATACCGTGTCTGGTATGTCAGCAACACCTTTTACACCAACGATGACGGTCTTACTGCCCAGTGACAACACATCTTCTGTCGTACCGGTAGACAATGATGCTGTGTCTTTCACAATTCCTTCGACATTGAAAGTAAAGTCATCATTGCTGTGCAAAGGAGGAAGAACTTCGACGTTCGCTAATTCAGACTCTGGCACTTCGTAATAAAGTACATTGCCGCCTGAATCGGTCACTTCTACTATCTGACTTGGGTTTGCTGAGTCCAGCCACACCAAAGTAACCCCATCAATTGAGAAGTTAGAAATGCGCACAAATAACGCTTCAGAACCATCTAAGTCCGCTGATGGTTTCATGGTGATCACTTCACTTAATTGGAGTGGGTCGTGATCAGTGACAGGGTCTACCGTATTTTGAGTTCGAGCATTATCCTCAAACACATTAATTCGGTTTACAGTAAAACTACCTTTATCCGCAACTGGGTTTACATCAATAATGATGGTTTCGGTTTCTGAGCGAGCGGTATCTTTCCCAAGCAGTGGATTGTTGTTTTCCGTCGTAATAGCGGTGACATCAATTCTGATTTCGCCCGAGAAGTTATCTATCGGATCAACTTGAACTTCATCAATTCGGCTTGCATCCACCAGATAAACACCACCGGATTTTGGTATCGCACTACCATCTGAATAGACTAACTCTGCGTTACCTTCTCCTTGTGTAAAGACAAGCTCGTACACAATGCCTTCTGGGTTACTAGTGTCTTGGGTTTCAGCCGTGATGTTAAGTGCGACATTGTTTCCATCTTCATCAACCGAGTAGTTAAATTCGCTGCTTGCCGTCCACGTTGCAATATCTGCGACGGCAGCAACTTCAATGTCTAAACGACCATTAATCGTATGATCTGGCGTACCATTGTTAAGAATTTCCACGCGGATACGAGGATCGATACCAGAAGCATCGGTTGATGTATGACGATCTGGTACGAAGTACAAGTTATCTAACGAGACAAGCTCACCATTGAATGACTGCTCAACATTTGATGCGTCGAGAACAACCGTATTGCCTACAGATGTTAATTCAATGTAGTTGCCACTGCCGTCTCTGTAGTAGAACGTACCGTTGTGAGTATCAGCATCTCGAATAGTGATGTCACCTAAGCTCTCGTTACGGTCGATATCGTGTAAATTGATAACCAAGTCGACTTTCGCAGGGCTAACATCCAGCGTCGACAAGTTGTCCTGAGTATTTGCAGAGTCAACGCCCACAACGACACCATCACGCCCTTGGTCTTCGAACGCAGTAACGGTAGACGTGTCAATTTGCGCATTGCGGTCTCTTATCGAGATATCCACATCGGCATCTGCGATATCGCCATCACCATCGGTTGCAACAACGTTGATGGTGAAATCAATCGAGTCGGTTTCGGTATGGTCAAGGTCGTCATTCGGACGGAATGACACACTGCCATCGGTTCGAACAACCAAACGACCGATTTCAGTATCCACTCCGTCAAGAACCTTGTGAACAAATACGACTTGGTCGCTGCCGTTCAAATCGACAGAATCAGAATCAACACCATTTTGCTTAAAGTAAATGCCTGAATCATCAGCCGAGAATGAAGTCACTTGTGCGCCGTCAGCACCAAGGTCATCATCCCCCTCTACAGGGTCTCGGAATAAACGAACCGTGCGGCTGCCTTGCCCCTCAACACGCGAAATAGATGCATCGTGCAAGGTTGGAACATCATCGGTAATCGTCACTGGTAAGTTAATACCTGCCGTATCACCATCGACATCGGTCGCAAAGACTGGGAGATCAAGTATGAGTGTATCTTCGCCTTGAGTTGAGTGATCTAGCGCACCCTCAAGCGTAAACTTGTAAGAGCCGTCAGCGTTCAAAACTAGTGTGAACACTGAGTTACCATCAGGTGTTTGACCTTGATAAGTAAAGTTGTTGTTGCTTACCGCGGTTTGAACTAACGTCACCGCAAAACCACCTGAAGTTACTCCTGGTATCGGGTTAGAAGTAAGATCCAGCTGATAAGAGACAACGGTATCTGCCCCTTCCACCGTATCGAAATTGCCCGTTGCTTCTAGGCTGTCTTTGTTGGTTGCCTGAGAGCCGTTGGCAAGGTCATCCTCATCAACAGCCAAAGCATCTGCTGATTTAATTTCGGGAATGTCATCAACTACGGTAATTGGAAGATTCAGTGATGATGACGTGTCACCATCAAAGTCTGTTACTGTAATTGGAATATCAATGACAAGGTTGTTTTCACCTTGAACAGCGTCATGGTCGATTGGTCCCAACAGCTCAAATTGGTAGCTGTCATTATTCGCATCAAGAGACAGCGTGAAGATCTTAGTTGATGTGCCAGTAATAACCGCTTCGTAACTGGTTACTCCACCATTCGTGCTTACTAGATTCAACTCGATGCTGCTGCCGTTCGACGTTAAACCAGACACGACTGCATCGAGGTCTGAAACTTGGTAGCTGACAATCTTGTCTGCACCAGCAACGACCTCAAATCCGCCGTTCAATACCGTTGAATCACTACTTGTCGTGTCAGAGCCACCGGAAAGATCATCTTCATCAACGGTTTGTTGGCTAGAGTCTGTCACTTTCACAATAGCTGGGACATCGTCCACCACGGTGATCGGCAAGGTGATGTTATTGGACACATCGCCATCAAAATCAGTCGCGTTGACTGGGAAGTTAATGACCAACGAGTTTTCATCGTTACCCGCAGGATGATCAAGTGCACCCAACAGTTCAAATTCATAACTGTCTGCTGAACCATTTAGCGTCAGTTTAAAGACGGTGTCCGTCGTACCTTGTACATAAGCTCGGTACTCAATCACACCGTTTGAATTTGAAAACTCAACCAACTCAAGCGGTTGACCACCTGAGGTAAGGCCAGAAACAGGCGATGTTAAACTATCCAACTGGAAGCTAACGATAGAGTCGGCACCATCAGTAACGTCAAAGTTGCCACCAATGATATTGGATTCTGGCGTGTCGTCCGAACCTTGGCTTGGAATATCATCCTCATCCACAGACAAGGTACTACCAGAGCTAATAGCATCAATGGTTGGTTTGTCATCTACGATCGTAACTGGCAAGGTCGCAGTGATGGTATCGTTGTCGCCATCCGTGATCTTCACAGGTAGATTCAACAAAATCTCATCAGAGTTAACCGCGTGATCTAACTGACCAGATAACTCAAAGTCGTATTTACCATCTTGATGAAGTGTCAACGTGAAGACCGTCACTCCACCCGGTGTTTGTCCCACGTAAACAAGCGCGTCAGCAGTTGAAGCGCCAACGTCTTGAGAAAGTGTTACCTCTTCTCCACCCGATTTCAGATTCGGGATAGGATTTGAGCTTAGATCCAATTCGAAAGCATCAATACCATCTGCGCTAGTGACTTCGAACTCACCTGATACCGTTAATGGCTCTTTCGTTCCATCAGAACCAAGAGGTAAGTCATCTTCGTCGACACGTAGACTTTCAATATTGGTAACAACTGGAACATCGTCCACAACGGTAATTGGCAATGTGAAGGCTGGTGAAGTATCACCATCATTATCTGTCGCCGTCACAGGGAGGTTAATAACAATCTCGTTTTGCTGATTACCATCGGGATGATCAAGCGGCTTCTGTAAATCGAACTCGTAGGTGTTGTTCGTTGCATCCAACGTCAGTTCGAACACCACTTCAGCAGGATTGCCTGCGACACCTTGGTATACGTTCACGCCGTTTGCGCTAGAAGACAGAACTAAGGTGATAGCTTCACCATCTGAAGTCAGTGACGCAACAGGCGTGGTCAGGTCACTCAGCTGAATAGAAGCAACTTGGTCAGCACCTTCGGTGATATCAAAAGTACCTGAAATAACAGTATCTTCTGCACTTGCAGCATCCGTACCTGCTGGTAGGTCATCTTCATCAACGGTTTGTTCGCTGCCTGCTAGTAAACCGTCAATGGTCGGAACATCATCCACAACCGTAATTGGTAAGGTGATGTTGTTCGACACGTCTCCATCAAAGTCAGTCGCGTTTATCGGTAAATTGATGACCAGTTCATTTTGGCCATCAGCATTTGGATGATCGAGAGGAGCAAGCAAATCGAACGTGTAGCTATCATCAGAAGCATCGAGAGTCACACGGAATACTGGTGTCGTCGTGCCATCAATACGAGCTTCGTAAACTGAAACGCCACCTGCGTTTGATACTTCAACCATAACCAGAGATTGACCACCAGAGGTCAGGCCTTGTACTGGCGTGGTTAGGTCAGAAACGCTGTACTCCACAATGCCATCAGAGCCATCAGTCGCGATGAAGTTACCTGCAATGCTGTTCGACTGCGTACCATCAGATCCGACTGTTGGGATATCGTCCTCGTCAACCGTTTGCACACTTGTTGCTTCGATGCCACCAAGTGTCGGTTTGTCATCAACGATCTTGACAGGAATTGTCTCAGCAGACGTGTCGCCATCAAAGTCGGTTGCGATGATTGGGAAGTTCAGTGTCAGCTCGTCACTATCTACCGCGTGGTCGATTGGACCTTCTAGCGTGAAGTTATAAGAGCCATCGGTATTCACTGTCAGCGTAAAGACCGCTTCAGTCCCCGCTGCCGCTTGGTAAGTAAAGCTACCATCGCCGTTTGCGGTTTCCGTCAGTGTGACTGCCACGCCTTGTGATGTGAGTCCAGCTACAGGTGTTGCAGAAGCATCGAGCTGATAGCTCACCACTCGGTCCGAGCCTTGTGTGGTGGTAAAGTTACCATCGATTGAAATCGGGTCAGTTTGGTCTGAGCCAATCGTACTTAAGTCATCTTCATCAACGGTAATTGCATCGACATCAGTAATGGTCGGTTTATCATCCACGATGGTGACTGGGATCGTTTCTGTGGTGGTATCACCATCAAAATCCGTTGCGATGATTGGGAAGTTCAGCGTCAGCTCATCACTGTCTACCGCATGGTCGATTGGCCCTTGCAGCGTGAAGTTGTATGAGCCATCCGTGTTTACTGTTAGCGTAAATACGGCTTCAGTTCCTGCTGTCGCTTCATAAGTGTAGCTACCGTCGCCGTTTGCGGTTTCAGTCAGCGTGACGGCCACACCTTGTGATGTTAGACCGTCAACAGGCGTTGCAGCAGCATCCAATTGGTAGCTTACTACCCCATCAGAGCCTTGCGTTGTAGTGAAGTTGCCATCGATTGAAATTGGATCTGAGCCGTCGGAGCCAATCGTCGCTAAGTCATCTTCATCCACGCGGATTGCGTCTACGTCAGTGATGGTTGGTTTATCATCAACGATGGTGACAGGTAACGTCTTCGATGAGGTGTCGCCATCAAAGTCTGTTGCGATAATCGGGAAGTCGATTTGCAGACTGTCGCTATTCACCGCATGGTCTAGTGGGCCCTGCAGAGTAAAGGTGTAGCTGCCATCTGGCTTCACCACCAGTTCAAATACGGCATTGCCATCTGCTGTGGCAGTGTAAGTAAAGCTGCCATCACCATTTGTTGTCTCAGCAAGTACGACAGGCTCACCATGAGAGGTTAACCCTGCTACTGGATCTGCTGTTGCATCAAGCTGGTATTTAACAACGCTGTCCGAGCCTTCAGTTGTGCTGAAAGACCCCGACATAAACGCATCATCGTTTTGGTCTGAGCCAATTGAAGCGAGATCATCTTCGTCCACCGTGAGTGGAACAACGTTGTCAATGGTTGGAACGTCATCAGTAATCGTAACTGGAATGGTCGCGGTCGTCGTATCGCCATCAAAGTCTGTTGCAATGATTAGGAAGTTCAGTACTAGCTCATCGTTGTTTAACGCGTGATCGATTGGCCCTTCTAGACGGAAGTTGTATGTGCCGTCTGCATTCACATTCATGGTGAAAACCGGATTGCCATCCGCGGTAGCCACGTAAGTGAAGCTGCCATCGGCATTCGCAGTCTCTACCAAAGTAACAGGCTCACCTTGAGAAGTTAAACCTGAAACAGGATCAGCCGTTGAATCAAGTTGGTAGCTCACCACACGGTCTGAACCTTGAGTGGTCGTGAACGCGCCTTCAACATAAACAGCGTCAGTTTGGTCTGAGCCAATACCTGATAAATCATCTTCGTCTACTGCAAGAGGCACAACATTATCTATGATTGGTGCATCATCCGTGATCGTGACTGGAATGGTTGCCGAAGTCGTATCACCATCAAAATCGGTGGCAATAATTGGGAAATCAATCGTCAGGCTGTCACTGTTAGCTGCATGGTCAATCGGGCCTTGCAGCGTAAAATCGTAAGTGCCATCTGTTGCTACGTTTAACGTGAATACCGGATTGCCGTCTGCGGTCGCCACATAAGTAAAGCTGCCATCACCGTTGGCGGTTTCCACCAAGGTAATCGCCTCACCTTGAGACGTTAGCCCCGCAACAGGATCAGCCGTTGAATCCAGTTGATAGCTCACCACTCGGTCAGAGCCTTGAGTGGTCGTAAACGCGCCTTCAACGAACAGATCGCCGCCAGGGTCGGAACCCACACCGCTAAGGTCGTCTTCATCGACACTTAACGCATCCACCGCTGTGATGGTCGGTACATCATCAACAATCGTGACTGGAATGGTTTCAGTGACAGTGTCGCCATCAAAGTCGGTTGCGATAATTGGGAAGTTTAGTGTCAACTCGTCACTATCAACCGCGTGATCAATCGGCCCTTCTAGCGTGAAGTTATAAGAGCCATCAGTATTCACAGTCAGCGTAAAGACCGCTTCAGAGCCCGCTGTTGCTTCGTAGGTAAAACTGCCATCACCATTTGCAGTTTCTGTTAGCGTGACAGCCACACCTTGCGAGGTTAAACCGTCAACTGGTGTTGATGTGCCATCGAGTTGGTAGCTCACCACTCGGTCTGAACCTTGCGTGGTGGTGAAGTTACCATCAATAGAAATCGGGTTGCTTTGGTCTGAGCCAATTGACGCTAGATCATCTTCATCAACCGTAATGGAATCCACGTCAGTAATAACTGGCTTATCGTCTACGATCGTCACTGGGATAGTGGCATTTGTGGTGTCGCCATCAAAGTCGGTCGCGATGATTGGGAAGTTCAGTATCAACTCATCACTATCTACTGCGTGGTCGATTGGACCTTCAAGCGTGAAGTTATAGCTACCATCAGTATTCACTGTCAGCGTAAAGACCGCTTCAGTACCCGCTGTCGCCTCGTAAGTAAAGCTGCCATCACCGTTTGCGGTTTCAGTCAGCGTGACGGCCACGCCTTGTGATGTAAGGCCGTCAACTGGTGTTGCAGAAGCATCAAGCTGATAGCTCACCACTCGGTCCGAGCCTTGTGTGGTGGTGAAGTTGCCATCGATTGAAATCGGGTCAGTTTGATCTGAGCCAATCGTGCCTAAATCATCTTCATCAACGGTAATCGCATCGACATCGGTAATGGTCGGCTTATCATCCACGATGGTGACTGGGATCGTTTCTGTGGTGGTATCACCATCAAAATCCGTCGCGATGATTGGGAAGTTCAGTGTCAGCTCATCACTGTCTGTCGCATGGTCAATTGGCCCCTGAAGCGTGAAGTTGTATGAACCATCCGTATTCACGGTCAGCGTAAATACGGCTTCAGTTCCTGCTGTCGCTTCATAAGTGTAGCTACCGTCGCCGTTTGCAGTTTCCGTCAGCGTCACTGCCACACCTTGCGATGTTAGGCCATCAACTGGCGTTGCAGCAGTATCTAATTGGTAGCTTACTACCCCATCAGAACCTTGCGTTGTAGTGAAGTTGCCATCGATTGAAATTGGATCTGAGCCGTCAGAGCCAATCGTCGCTAGGTCATCTTCATCCACACGGATTGCGTCTACGTCAGTGATGGTTGGTTTATCATCAACGATAGTGACAGGTAACGTCTCCGATGAGGTGTCGCCATCAAAGTCTGTTGCGATAATCGGGAAGTCGATTTGCAGACTGTCGCTATTCACCGCATGGTCTAGTGGACCTTGCAGTGTAAAGTTGTAGCTGCCATCTGGCTTCACAATCAATTCAAATACGGCATTGCCATCTGCCGTGGCTGTGTAAGTAAAACTACCGTCGCCGTTAGCAGTTTCAGCAAGCACGACAGGCTCACCATGAGAGGTCAACCCAGATACTGGATCTGCTGTTGCATCAAGCTGGTATTTAACAACGCTGTCTGAGCCTTCAGTTGTGGTGAAAGAACCCGACATAAACGCATCATCGTTTTGGTCTGAGCCAATTGAGGCGAGATCATCTTCGTCCACCGTGAGTGGAACAACGTTGTCGATAGTTGGAACGTCATCAGTAATCGTGACGGGAATGGTCGCGGTCGTCGTATCGCCGTCAAAGTCTGTTGCAATGATTGGGAAGTTCAGTACTAATTCATCGCTGTTTAACGCGTGATCGACCGGCCCTTCCAGACGGAAATTGTATGTGCCATCAGCATTCACGTTCATGGTGAAAACCGGATTGCCATCCGCGGTAGCCACGTAAGTAAAGCTGCCATCAGCATTCGCAGTCTCTACCAGAGTAACTGGCTCACCTTGGGAGGTTAGCCCCGAAACAGGATCAGAAGTTGAATCAAGTTGGTAGCTCACCACACGGTCTGAACCTTGGGTAGTGGTGAACGCGCCTTCAACAAACACAGCGTCAGTTTGGTCTGAGCCAATACCTGACAAATCATCTTCGTCTACAGCCAGAGGCAAAACATTATCGATGATTGGTGCATCATCCGTAATCGTGACTGGAATGGTTGCCGAAGTCGTATCACCATCAAAATCGGTGGCAATAATTGGGAAATCAATCGTCAGGCTGTCACTGTTAGCTGCATGGTCAATCGGGCCTTGCAGCGTAAAATCGTAAGTGCCATCTGTTGCTACGTTTAACGTGAATACCGGATTGCCGTCTGCGGTCGCCACATAAGTAAAGCTGCCATCACCGTTGGCGGTTTCCACCAAGGTAATCGCCTCACCTTGAGACGTTAGCCCCGCAACAGGATCAGCCGTTGAATCCAGTTGATAGCTCACCACTCGGTCAGAGCCTTGAATAGTGGTAAACGCGCCTTCAACGAACACAGCGTCAGTTTGGTCTGAGCCCACGCCGCTAAGGTCATCTTCATCGACACTCAACGCATCCACCGCTGTGATGGTCGGTACATCATCAACAATCGTGACTGGAATGGTTTCAGTAACGGTGTCGCCATCGAAGTCGGTTGCGATAATTGGGAAGTTGAGTGTCAGCTCATCACTATCCACCGCGTGATCAATTGGCCCTTCTAGCGTGAAGTTGTAAGAGCCATCAGTATCTACTGTCAGAGTAAATACTGGGTTGCCACCCGCAGTCGCTTCATAAGTGAAACTACCATCACCATTTGCGGTTTCTGTTAGCGTGACCGCTAAACCTTGCGAGGTTAAACCGTCCACTGGTGTTGCTGAAGCATCGAGTTGGTAGCTCACCACTCGGTCAGAGCCTTGTGTGGTAGTAAAGTTGCCATCAATAGAAATTGGATTGCTTTGGTCTGAGCCAATTGACGCTAGATCATCTTCATCAACCGTAATGGTGTCGACGTCGGTAATAACAGGCTTATCGTCCACGATTGTCACTGGGATAGTGGCATTTGTGGTGTCGCCATCAAAGTCTGTTGCGATGATTGGGAAGTTGAGTGTCAGCTCATCGCTATCTACCGCGTGGTCGATTGGACCTTCAAGCGTGAAGTTATAGCTACCATCAGTATTCACCGTCAGCGTAAAGACCGCTTCACTACCCGCTGTCGCCTCGTAAGTAAAGCTGCCATCAGCGTTTGCGGTTTCAGTCAGCGTAACTGCCACGCCTTGTGATGTAAGGCCGTCAACTGGTGTTGCAGAAGCATCAAGCTGATAACTTACCACTCGGTCAGAGCCTTGTGTGGTGGTGAAGCTACCATCAATAGAAATCGGGTCAGTCTGGTCCGAACCAATCGTGCCTAAATCATCTTCATCAACAGTAATCGCATCAACATCGGTAATAGTTGGCTTATCATCCACGATGGTAACAGGCAATACGATTTGGCTTGTGTCACCATCGAAGTCTGTAGCAATAACGCTAAAATCAAGGGTTAAGCTGTCGCTATTTGCCGCATGGTCAATTGGACCTTGCAGCTCAAAACTGTACGAGCCGTCGGTATTCAAAATTAATGTGAAAACTGCACTGCCATTTGCCGTTGCGCTGTAGGTGTAACTGCCATCTGCATTTTGCGTTTCGGCAATGGAAACGGTTTGACCTTGAGATTGCAGGCCATTTAAAGAATCAGCGTTTACATCCAACTGATACTGTACGACGCCATCAGAACCTTGAGTTGTCGTAAACTGACCTTCGACCAGCGTTGACTGTGATTGGTCAGAGCCTACCAAACTTAAGTCATCTTCATCGACGGTAAGAGCGACAACGTCATTAATGGTTGGCACATCATCGGCAATGGTTACCGGTAGAACAAGTGAACTGGTGTCACCGTCAAAGTCCGTTGCGACAATAGTGAAGTCTCGAGTTAAGCTATCGCTACCCACAGCATGATCGATTGGACCTTCAAGGGTAAATGAATAAGAACCGTCAGGGTTCACTTGTAAGGTGAAGATAGCGTCCCCTTCTGCCGTTGCAGAATAGGTAAAGCTGCCATCTGAATTGGTTGTTTCCGTCAGAGAGATAGATCGCCCCTGCGATTCCAACCCATTGAGTGGATCAGTGCCGCTCTCTAATTGATAACTTACAACACGGTCTGAGCCCTGAGTCGTCGTGAAGCTACCTTGCGCGAACACAGAGTCGCTTTGATCGGAGCCAATGCTTGATAAATCGTCTTCATCGACGGCTAGCGCATCAACGCCATCAATCGAAGGAACGTCATCTTGAACTTGAATGACAATTTGCGCAGCTTCTGGTGTGTTCGAACCTTCGGTAATAGAGGAGCGGTCACCATCCGCATCTACCGCGTAAACTGGCAGTGAGAAAGTGAGCGAGTCATCGTTAGCACCCGTATGGTCAAGTTGTTCATACAAGTTGAATTGGTATTCGCCCAATGCAGGTGCATCAATCGCCACATCAAATACGGTAATACGCACACCATCCAGCTCGATGAAGCCTTCGTAAGTACGTACGCCGTTACTCTCGGACGCTAGTTCTAGTTGAACAACCTGCCCTTGAGATTGGAGTTCTCCACCAACATTGAACTCTGTAGGTTCCAACTCATAGTGATCAATGATGTCACTTCCGACCGCTGTCGTGATCGACCCAGTACCACTTGTTACTGCCGCGCCTTCCTGTGAACCTTGGTCAACCCCCGCCTCATCTAAAGACAAGCCCGTCACGTTCTCAATCACTGGGTTATCGCCATCGAGGATGGTCATCGTAAAGGTGTTGCTTGCCGTATCTTGGTCATAGTCGACGATTGTGGTTGGTAAAGAGAGCTCAATCGTATCTTCACCGTTTGTTTGTTCTAACGGCTTAAATTGCTCAAATTGGTAGGTACCATCAGTATTCAGACTGATGGTTAAGACGGTTTCATTCGAGCCAGCAATGGACAAGGTGATAGTACTGCCGTCTTCAGAGAGTACCGCTTCTGTCGCCTGATTATCACTCAGTAGGCCATCGAACTGACTAAGTCCTTCTTGATTAAACGTGACCGTTGCCAATTGATCACTACCAATATCAACAAAGGTGCCAGTAATTGGTGTAGAAGAAGATTCAACGTTTTAAAAAGTAACGTTTTGCGGCGCAGGATCATCGCCATCAATAACGGTTGTCGTAAAATCGATAGGCGCTTGAATGCTGTTACCACCAATATCTGCACCTGTAATATCAAAAGCAATATTGATTTGATCACCGACGATCGATACTTGGCCATCAGCAACAGACGCAACATGGTCAACGCCCTGGCTAATCGTGGTAACGACTTCTAACTCTAAATCACGGCCTACAGATGTCGCTTCGATCTCGATACGAAGCACTTCGTTACCTTCTTGAGTACCGATAATGGCATTTTGCGCTTCGTCATAAACGAACGCCACTGGCTGACCACCAGAGGTAATATCACTGTTAAGCTCAGTCAACAAAGACTCTAAAGAAGACGTTTCGGGTACAAATGAAGCAGTATCAAGTGCGAGATCCCCTGCTTCAACCAGCACACTAGACGAAATGGTTTGCGGGTAGCTTGATAGAGAAATTGAGCCTTCTGTTACGCTAGATTGCAGTGACTGCCCACCATCAGCAAAAATCGTGACATTCAAACCGTCATCTTCGTCGCGATCATCTTCTCCGCTGCGAGTCGCAGACGTTTCAAAAAAAGTAGAAGCGAGTACTTCCGGGTTATTATATTCAACCGTCACGTAGCCAGCATTAGCCGAGCCTTCAGCACCTGCGCCAGCAGCTGTTGCTTCTAAGATAGCGGTAGGGTCAGCTCCGTCTAAAATAGCTTGCTGGATAGCGGCAATATCGTTGGCGTCGAAGTCAGCACTTCCAATAGCCGTTGGGTCAAAAGTCACCAAGCCATTAACTGGAGATTGTACCAATACTGGTTCTAACGGTTCAGAAGAAGGCACAGGAAGACAAGCAACACAATTTGCATCGACCAGATAAAGCTCATTATTTATCTGTACGTCGAGAGAAGCATTATTTTCTGTGATAATAATCTCGCCAGGTCTTAACTCATCCCCCGCTTTTATGACCTTAACGTTTCCATCCAGGCCCAAAACCAAAACTTCACCTTTGACAGCATTTACAATCGCGCTCTGCGGTACCGTGTGCGTACTCATCTGACCTCCGCTAATGGCTTACGTTTCCCATTAACCTTTTTAGATAATTTCTTATTAATTTAGTGCGGCATACTGCACACCTTTATACGATTAAACTAAGTATTGAATCATTAAACAATCGATAAATACCCTACTACCAAGCAACATAAGTAAAACTTACTCGTAGTCACAGAAATGTGACACATGTGCTGACGCGTAGATATCGAATAATTATATGAAATTGATACCTTATTCTGATTAAGTGTAGTTGTTTTAAGAAAAGAAGAGAGATGAAATCATTCAGCTAAACGCCAGACTGCCGGTTGCGATCAATAATGGAAGAAAAGCAATGAGAATGTTGTATACACCGGAGCGTGATGACAGCTTAATCAATATCGGTGACGAAAAAAACGTAACGATTAAATATTGAACAACATAAATTGCAGGACAAAATGCAACGATAAAAAAGTGGCTTACGATATGAATCCCCGCACACCACGAGTTCGGTTTTGTTCTGATATACAGCAAAAAAAACACGAGCAAGCTAATAATAAAATACATAAACACAGCACTTGAAAATAATTATCATTTTCAATGATATGTAAATATTCCCTTACTTTCAATGGTGTTTGAGCTATTAATGTCATCGTTATTATCAATCAACACAATAAGTAAAATTATCAGTAATTCCAGTCCTAAACGTTTGCGTAATCGCTAACCTTCTCTTAACCTTGATTTGAGGCTTTTATCACGGTTTTTCCATTGATATAGTGCGTCCATACAACAAAAAAAGACCATTCGAGGCATGGAGCTTCCTCATTAATCTCAAGATGAGAAGAATTGGTACCGACAAAATTCGGCAGATTTTAAGAGGGTCAAAAAATGGACATGAATATGGTTGAGATTTTAGGTTATGCAGCTTCAATCATGGTCGCTATTTCGCTAACTATGAAAGATATTGTTAAGCTTCGTATCCTTAACTTTATTGGTTGTGCGCTATTTACCGCTTACGGACTAATGATTGATTCTTGGCCTGTAGTATTAACTAACGGTTTTATTGCTTGCGTTAACATCTACTTCCTAGCAAAAATGCAGCAGGAAAAAAAAAGCCTAGAGCCTGAGAAAGCGCAATAGCATTCAAACAATAAAAGCCCGCAAATCATAAGATTGCGGGCTTTTGCTTTTAATATTCCACTTCTATCACAGCATCCCTAAACGAGCGCTAACGAACCCAGCTAAGTGCTAATGTTTCTCGACGAGAAAACATGTCCACATGCGATGAAATGATCGCCTTAACCGTATTCAGTTTCTCTTCTGAATCCGCCTCACAGGTTATAGTTAGGCTAGATGCACAAAGGTTAAACTCCGCTTTTCCCGTCGGAAATGTCACCAAACCGCTATTTTCATTCCAAGTAGCAGGAACCTTTCGTCCAAAATGCCGACAAAGCGTCACTAAGTATTTGTCAGCGTGTTCACTATCTATTCGGGTGCTTTCTTTAATCATGAACTTACTCGTTACTTTGAAACGTCCTATGAAGAACCTTGTTAGAATTGATAAGCTGCAGAGAGTTTGAAGTTGCGACCCGGCTCGTAGTCATCAAGCGTGAAGCCACGTGCAGTACCCGAACGAGACGCATGAGAGCTGTACAACTCGTCAAATACATTATCAATACCAAAGGTCACCGACAGTCCATCAATATCAGACGGCACCCATTGAGCGTATAGATTATGCACATCATAACTTGCTTTCTTTGGCTGACCATCAAAGACGTTGTCTTCCTCTAGAACAAACATTGAGTTCCACCCGAAGATCGTTTCTAAAGCGTCTGACTGGTAATCCAAAGTTAGAGCAATGCTATCACCCATATCAATGCTACGCCCATTGCCCCCAGCAACAGGACCACCAGTATTCTTGTTTTTGGTGTCCGACTTAGAGTAAGAAAGTTTGCTGTTAAACTTGTCGTAACCATAAGAAGCACTTGCCTCAAAGCCTTTAATCTCAACATCACCTAAGTTGTAAATCAGGTAAGTTTGAGTCGCGTTTTGGTACTGGTCTGCAATGTAATCATCAATTTCCGTTTGGAATATCGTAATATTCGCCCCAAAGAAATGCTTATCAAAGGTTTTATCAAAACGAACACCACCCTGCGTGTTCAATCCCGTTTCTGGCTTTAACCCATCCTCTAAAAATGCAACGTCTTGGTAAGCAATAAAGGTTTCCATTAGCTCTGGACCTTTAAATAGAGAGCGTGCACTCGCAAACAACGTCCAATCTTGCGTCACCGCCCATTCTGCTGCTAGAGCCCAAGTTACATCATCATAATTACTGGTTCCTGTCTCAGCTTTGCGTTTGTAATCATCAAAGCGCATACCTGCAGTAATAAAGAAGGCATCAGAGAAGAAGAACTGATCTTCTACAAACAGTGCGGTTGAAATCGCCGATTCGTCCATAAACTTACGACTACCGTAGTAACTCGAAGACGTTTTATCCATGTAGTCGAAGCCATAAGTGACTCGATTATCAAACTCACCTAACATAACATCTGACTGGAATTTGCCATTCAAACCAAAGTTTTGGTTTTTGGCGGTGTTCTTTGATAAACGGTTCGAGGGCCAACGAGGGGCCATCACCGTTTCGTCACGTTTAATTTCTGTCTCGGTATTATAAAGAGTGACGTTTCCTTGGTGTTGTTCGCCTCGCAACTCGTAACTCAAGGTAACGGTATCGCGGTCATAATCCGTAGGGATAAGTAACTTGCTCGACAGGCTATTATTTGCACTACCAGACATATCAGGACGCGGACTGTAATCTCCACTGTCTCGGTACATGTCATAAGAGAGCTCAAAACGATGGATGTCATTTAGTTCATACCCCAGCTTAGCCAGAATGTTGTAAACATCACCTGCAGCACCATAGGTTTTATTGCCATCACCATCTTCAAAATCATCACGCGTAACGTAATGGCCATAGACCATCGCATCAATGTTTTCGGACAAAAGTCCGTACAGTGTCAACGAACCTTGTTGGTTGTCGTTGGATGCATAGCCGCCATAAACACGCGCACCAAACTTTTCATCGTAACGAAGTAAGTCACGAGCGTCTTTCGTTTCAAAGTAGACCGAACCGCCTAACCCGTTTTGAGTCACAGAGTTATTACCTACCTGAATGTCCGCAGATTTGAGAATGTCAGGGTTCAACGTCAAGTTACCAATATGATGGAACATGCTCGCATGCTGAGAAGCACCGTCAAGACGAATGTCCAAATCGGTTTCGCTCAAACCACGAATCGTAATACGTTGATTCACAGAGTGTGTTCCACCAACATCTACACCGGGAATATCGCGCAGTAAATCAGACATATGATCCGCTTGCTTCAGTGACATGTCGTCCGCAAACATCGACTCAGTGTTGCTGGAAACTTTCGTTCCCCATACAACGACCTCTTCAAAATGTGACTCAGTATCTTGAGCTAAAACAGGGGTTGATAGCGCCATTCCCACTGCAAGGCAAAGGCTTGAAAGCTTGATAGGTGAACAAGCAGGGCTTTCCATAACTTCATTCCTAAATATTAATGATAATAATTCTCAGGTATAATAAGCATGAGTTTTATAAATACAAAGGCGATTTGGTTATGCGAAATCGCACAAGTGTTATGAGGAAGTGTCAAATGCAGGAAGTCACAACAAAACGAACTAAAATTGCCAAGATAGCTTTAACCCAAAGACTAAAGGCGACAGAGAAACAATGGATTGTCACGCAAGGCCAACCTTGTCAAACTCAACTGGCCGAAGGTAAGTTCCTATCATATCAGTATAATGATCAAATTTTTGTTCATGGCGGGCGTTGTCTAGAACTTATTGATTCGAATATTGTTTCTACTGCACACGCCTCACTGCTGGTCACTATTCTTTTAGAAGGTAGACTCTCGTTTGGCTACGACGATTTGCAATTTGATTTAGACGCGAGCGACGGCCCTAAGGGTGTAGTGGTGAACTTACTCAAACCTGCAAATTTTCGTCGTTCACTGCTCAAAGATAACCTCATTAATAAGATCAACATATTGGTTAAGCCCCAATGGCTAGAGGCCCGCCTTGAGCAAAATTGTAGTCATCGAGCCTTTTTTAACTCTCATCAGGCGTTTCAACAGTTGGAGCCTAACCAGACGCTATGCGAGTTGGCCGAAACGTTAACAAATAGAGAAACACCGCAAGAGTTCCAAGAAAAGCTAGAGGTCGAAAGCTTGATCTATCAAATATTACATCAAGCCACCAAGCAAATTCCTAAGAATTTCAGTGCTAAAAACAGCAGTATTGAACGACACATTGATGGTCGAATTGAGGATATTGTCAGCTATATTGAAACTCACCTTGATCAAGAACTACGCTTGGAAAAGTTGGCGAGCCAATTCTCAATGAGTGTTTCAAACCTGCAGCGTCGATTTAAACAATCACTTAATATGACCATAAACGGCTACATTCGTTTTCGACGTCTTGAGATTGCTAGGCAACATTTGGAACGTGGCCTAGTGACGATAACAGAAGCCGCCTATGAAGCCGGATACCACCACCCTTCTAACTTCACTTATGCCTTTAAAAAGGCATTTGGTGTGCCACCACATGAAGTGATTAAAGAGTAAGGGGACTCTAGGTAACTGACTGTTATTTAGGAGTGTCTTATCCACAACATCGGTATATACTCGCCTTAAACGTTATGGAGGTTAAACATGAATATTGGTGCCGTCGCGAAGCTCACTGGGCTTTCATCTAAGTCGATTCGATTATATGAAGACAAAGGGATCATATCTCCACCAGCGCGTAGCGACTCTGGCTATCGCGAATATTCAGATAATCATATTCAAGAGCTTAACTTGGTATCACGCGCAAAAAGCGCAGGCTTTTCGTTGCAAGAATGCAAAGAGTTCGTACAACTTGCTCATAACCCCAATCGCAAAAGTAGCGAAGTAAAAGCAAGAACCATGGACAAACTGAGAGAGGTTGAAGAAAAAATTGCACACCTCATGGAGATCAAAACGCAACTTGAAGGTTGGGTTTCTTCTTGTCCTGGAGATGCAGAGAGCCGATGCCCAATCATAGACGAGCTCACCAAGTAAGCCCGCCTATCTATTGATCTCGTTAAAAACGAACTAGCTCGCTTAATGATAAGTACACATGCGCTTACCGTTTAACTCTATGATGTTAAATGGCGTTTCATAGATGTCCTCTAGCGTAGACGCTTGAATAACATCTTCAACCGCACCACTCGCCACAACTTTACCTTTCTTAAGCGCCAATATGACATCTGAGTAACACGCCGCGAAATTAATATCATGAATCACGACCACCATGGCTTTATTCATGTCATGGGCTAACTGCTGCACAACTTTCATGATCTGAAGAGAGTGTTTGATATCTAAGTTATTAAGAGGTTCATCAAGAAAGACATAATCTGTATCTTGTGCAATCACCATAGCAATAAATGCAAGCTGTCGCTGACCACCACTTAATTCATCCAAGTATTTGTCTTGAATATCTTGCAAATCTAAGTAGTCGATCGCTTGTTCTATGACCTCATGATCTTCTTTAGTCAGATTTCCTTTAGAGTATGGGAAACGACCAAAAGAGACTAACTCTTTTACGGTAAACCGCATTGTAATCGAGTTAGCTTGGCGAAGTACTGCCAGTTTTTTCGCTAGCTCTTTTGTGTCCCATTCCGCGATTTCCTTGCAATCAATGATAACACTACCGCCATCTCGCTCCGTTAAGCGCGAGGCCATAGATAACAGCGTGCTCTTTCCCGCGCCATTTGGACCGATAATCGATGTTACCTTGCCCTTTTCAAACTGAGTATTGGCCTCGTCTACGACTTTGTTTGAACCGAAAGCCTTCGTTAATTTGTCTATTACTATCATATTTATACAACTTTGTTTTTCAGCAGCAGGTATAAGAAATACGCACCGCCGATAAAGTTAATTACGACACTCAACGTCGTCTCAAAACTGAACACGTTTTCGATTATCCATTGCCCAGCAAGTAATGAACTGATGGATAGAAACGAACATCCGACCAATAGCGTTTTATGTTGGTAACTTCGGAACATTTCTCGGCTTAAGTTGGTCACTAGTAAACCAAAGAACATGATTGGCCCTACCAAAGCCGTAGAAATAGCAATCAAAACCGCCGAGATAATAAACACATTTCTCGTCACTTTAGGTACATCAACACCCAAACTTTTCGCATTGTCTTGGTCGAGCCAAAACACATCTAAAGTGCGATGCATCCTAAACAACAACCAACATGCAAACATCAAAGCCGGAGCACTAAAGTAAACCAAGTTCACTTTGACATTATTGAAACTGGCGTACAGTTTCGACTGAACAATTGCATATGTGTTTGGGTCCATCAGCAAAGAAAAGAATGACGCCGCATTGGAAAATAGCTGACCAAAGATCAAGCCGACCAATAGCAACGTAATCAAGTTCTTGCTGCCTTTTGAAAAGTAAAACCCAAACAGCAGTAGCGAAAACGACACCATTACAATTACTGCAATCGCGAAATTGACGTACAAGTTAAGAACTAAGGTACTCAACCCACCAAAAATCAACACGATCAAAATTTGGGTTAACACATACAGCGCATCAAAACCCATGATACTTGGCGTTAAAATTCGGTTGTGCGTAATGGTTTGAAATACAAGTGAAGACTGAGCAATGGCCACACCCGCTAGCACTATCGCCAATACTTTAGGAACTCTACGAGACAAAAAATATTGGTAGTTGTCAGCCGTTAGCCCAATACCAATAAACAGACACGCGAAAAGAATCGCAATGCCACCTAGCAGCAGGATTTTCGTTGAATCACGCATGTTGCTTACCTCGCAACAACATTGCGATGAATACCACGCCACCCAATATGCTAATCACGATAGAGATTGGCATTTCATGAGGGAAAATAATTAAACGACTCACCAAATCGCAACACAACACTAAAATGGCCCCATACATGGCCGTAAGCGGAATGTTCTTTTTGAGGTTATCGCCATAAAAGTGACTCACGAGATTCGGTACAATCAGCCCTAAGAATGGCAACTGGCCAACAATCATCACGACACTTGCTGACATGATGGACACCAATAGCACGCCAATCGTCACAACCTGCTGATAATTCAAACCCAAGTTAATCGCGAAATCTTTTCCGATACCTACGGCAGAGATCCTTGCGGCAAAAAGATAGCTGAGGATAACCATTGGTACCGCGATGTACAGCAGTTCAAAATCACCACGCAAGATGTTGGCGAAGTTTGCGACTGTCCAAGCATTCAGACTTTGAAGTGCATCATATTTGTAAGCGATAAACGTAGTCATGGATTGGATGACATTGCCGAAAATAATCCCGACAAGTGGCACAAAAACCACGCTCTTAAATTGAATGCGCTGAATAAAGAAAACAAACGCCAGCGTCCCAAATACCGAGATGCCGAACACGAGCCAAAGGTGATTATCATTACCAAAGAAAACCACGCTCAGTACATAGCCCAGCATGGCACATTCGATCGTACCAGTTGTAGAAGGTGCCGCAAATCGGTTCTGGCTGATTTGCTGCATGACAAGACCCGCAATACTCAAGCCAGCACCAGCAAGCAATATGGCAAATAAACGTGGTATACGGCTGGTAAAGAAAAGTTCTAATGCTTTCTCATCACCTGAAAAGAGTTGTTGGGGCGTCATGTTTGCCACCCCAACAAATAACGAAACCGTGCTTAAAACCACAAGGGTTAGCAATAACTTCTTCAAAGTTAACCTCTGCTATCTTGGATTACAGTTCAACGGTTTGCTTTATCTCACTGACCATTTTTTCTGTTGCTGTCACACCAGACATCGACAAGTACCACGCGTCCACATCTAAATAAGTGATTTTATGATTTTTATATGCCGCAGTCGCTTTGACTAAGTCGTTATCCATGGATTTACGAATATCGTTATCCGGCGTACCTGTCAGAGAATTTCGGTCAACCACGAGAATATTTTTCGGGTTAGCTTCACGAATAAACTCATAAGAAATGACATCTCCGTGAGTGCCCGTTTTCACGTGCTCAACCGTTTCCAAGAAGCCAAAGTCGTTATAAATGACGCCAAATCGCGACTGGGCACCAAACGCGCTGATGTTGTCACCCATGCTCAAAATCGTTAATGCATCATTTTTGTTCGATTGGTTGTAGTCACGGATTGCTTTAAATTGAGCATCTAGCGCTTCAATTTTCTGCTCTACTTTTTCTTCGATATTGAAGATCTTACCAATATTGCGCCATTGCGCTTGCGTGCCTTCCCAATAGCCTTGGTTCTCTTTCGCCGCAAAAACAACTGTAGGGGCAATTTCACTCAGCTCTTCATATTTCGCAGACGCTCGCGGACCAACCAAAATCAAATCCGGTTTTTGCATGTAGATGGTTTCAAAATCAGGTTCAAACAAACTACCCGCAGAGGTGTAGTTATCTTTGCTGTATTTTGAAAGGTAACTAGGAAGATTAGAAGAGTTAGATACTGCAACAGGATCGATACCAAAGTTGTCCAGCGCATCTAGCGGGCCAAAGCCAATCACAACCACACGCTCTGGGGATTGTTCTAGCTCTGTTTGACCCATGTAGTGGTCAATCACAACTTTAGCAGCAAAAGAAGGAGAAACAGTAAATAACGACAGCATAGCCGCACCGACGAATTTTTTCATTTTGTTAAGCCTTAATGAGATCTATTATCATACGCGTTCGCAATATAACGCTACTCTTTAATGCATTCAACAAAATTTAAGGTACTTTACATTAGTTACGTTTACTCAAGACTTAGATATATCAAAGACTTATAAAACTCATCAATTTCAATACCTGGGCGTATCATTCATGCGCATCAATAAACGCTTTGAGTGCCAGCTCATCAATAATCTCCAAACCGTTGTCTGTTTTGGTAATCAATCCCTTTTCAATCAAGTCCTTAACTGCACGTCGATAGACTCGGCCTGAGGTGCCAAACCGCTCAGCCTCTTGGTTCACTTTATCAAAACCACCAAGCAACTTATCCGTCTGATTACGGACGAGAAGATCATAGGCAATGTTGTAAGTAATGGGATGCAACAAACGATTAGTGTAGATATCCATGGAGTCTTGATAATCCTCAGCCAATGCTGAAGCGAAGAACACCATCATTTGGGGATGATTTTGCAGTGCTTCGGTTAGTTTTTGGATACAGATAACATCAACCTGCATATGTTCATCTGCTATCACATTCCATTGACAAGGAGTCTGAGTGAAGAACTCCATTTCACCATAAATATGATAGTCGCAGTTAGCTTCCCCTAATTGAAAACGTCGTCCATTTGCGGCCAATATGTTCATCGAGACTCGACCTACTGGCACAACATACAAGTACTGAAGTTGCTCACCTTGGCGGAGAATTGCTTCCCCAGCATCAAAGTAACGCGAATTTATTTGGCATTGATAAATCAAATCGCGAAAGGTGGCACTCTTTTCTTCAAGGTATGTTTTGAAGCGACCAGTCGGATAAGGGCTGATTTTCATTTTCTGCTCTCTCAGAAAAAGTTACGGACAACTATTTAAGGTGGATTGTACCCCGTAACTCCAAATAAAAAAGCGACAGTGACCTGTCGCTTTACATCTATTCTGTTTATGTGACTTACTGAGATAGAGACTGGCTAACGCTGAGCAACCAAGGCTTCTAATGCCGTAATCGCGGCACTCTTCTCACCTTGCATCATTACTTTGGCCTCATCAACGTACTGACCAACACCTTCTTTCACATCTTGTTGATACAGCACCACGTTGTTTAATATCGAAGCCACATGAAGGCCTCGTAGTCGACCGACCGTAAACAGCGCAGAGGTTTCCATATCTGCACCTAAGATGCCTTTCTTGTTCCAATGTTGGCATATTGCATCCTCGTCATCGGTATAGAAACTGTCGTGAGAACGCACCACACCAAAATGATAATGCACTTTTTGCATCGACAAGTAACGCTCAACTTCCTTTAACAGTGAAAAGCTTGCGTAGGCTGGATAAGACGAATCGACATACGCTTTAGAGCCGCCCTCATCTCTTACCGCGCCTTCGGCAATGATCAACTCGCCAAGATGAATGCCTGATTGCATTGCCCCCGCCGATCCAACGCGTACCACATGAGTCACACCGCACTGTTTTAGCTCTTCCACTGCGATGATCATCGATGGCGCACCTATACCTGTACTACACACTGAAACAGGCTTGCCTTTGTAGTTGCCGGTAAACACACGGTACTCGCGGTTTTCCGACACCATTTCTGCATCATCAAATAATGCCGCGATACGATTCGCTCGATCTGGCTCGCCGCATACAATAACGAGGGGAGCGATTTGTGTTTCATCCACTCCGATATGAGGTTGTTTGGCCATTTTTCGTTCCTTACGCAGCAGCGTGCGCTAAGGTTTTATCGCCATTGCGCTTAGCGCTACGAGCCCACTCACGCGTGCCATTGGCAGCGATGAACATAAGAATCGCGTACTGAACAGACATTGCGTAAACACCTTGCGTCGCGTAGATACCCACACTGATAATATTAATCACGACCCATAGAATCCAGTTTTCGACGTATTTACGTGTCATCAGAATTTGTGCAACAACAGAAAGTACTGTCATGGTCGCATCCCAGAACGGAAACGCGTCAGGTTCAAGCACCGGTTCAGCCAAGCCAGCACCAAAGAGATTCAAGCTATCAACAGCAATGTTTGCTAGCGCAAAGAAAAATGGGTCGATATAGATCGTTAATAATGCGATACATGCAACGCTAATAGAGGCAGTAGTAATAAGTTTCTGTTTATTTAACCAGCGAACTTCCAGCGTTTCACCTTGTGCGTTTGGACGGGTCCACGCATACCAGCCGTAAATGTTCGCACAGAAGAAAAACAATTGAAGAAGCAATAATCCGTATAACTGAATTTGAAAAAAGATAACGGCAAAAAGCGTGACATTCAGCAAACCGAATAAGTAGTTGATGGTTTTTTCTTGGCTGGCAAACCAAATGCAAAGCAGTCCAAAAACGGTACCGAAAGCTTCGACCCAACTCATTGCGTAGCCGTCGCCGATCGGAATGTTAACGAGAGTATTATTAATATCGAGTAAGGCAAAGAGGTCCATAACATGTCCTTTATTATTTTGTTTGGAGTACGCTTATATTAGAGTGTGATCCCCAGTAAATTACCACCTTCTAAAGAAGGTGGCTTTGTGTGAGCCCCCTAAAAGGGGGCCTTTGTTTAGTCCAGCGCCA
>NZ_JAWOVY010000019.1:0-102927 GCF_033340155.1 Vibrio sp. 1562 | reverse complement strand
CTCTCAACCACAGGCGTGTCGTTCACCGCATTCACGGTGACGTTGACCGTGGCTTGGTCAGTCAGCGAACCATCGGTGACGGTATAAGTGATTTCGACATCACCATTGAAGTTCTCGGCCGGTGTGAACACCAGTTTGCCGTCAACAATCTCAACTGTACCTTGTGTTTCAGGTACGGAAGCCGATTGAATAGACAGCGTATCGCCATCAATATCGGTGTCGTTTGGCAGAACATCAATCGTCACTGGTGTATCTTCGTCAGTAACAGCGGTATCATCGTTTGCCACTGGCGCATCGTTCACTGGCGTCACATCGACGTTCACCGTGGTGGACTCTGATACCCCACCGGACGTAACGATGTAGATGAAGCTGTCTGTGCCGTGGAAGTTGTCGTTTGGTGTGTAAGTGACGCTGCCATCCGGGTTGACCGAGACCGTGCCGTTGGCTGGGCCGTGATTGGTATCCAGCGACACCACTTTATCGTTGCCTTCGAACGTGTCGTTATCTAAAACCTTAATGATGGTTGGTGTGTCTTCCACAACCGTCGCTTTATCTGCCACGATGTCCGCCACAGGCGCTACCGTGAAGTTCACCGTTTGGCTAACGCTCTCGCCGCTTGGATCGGCGGCAGTAAAGGTCAGCGCTTCAGAGCCGTTCCAGTCTGCCGTTGGGCTAATGGTCGCGATGCCATTTTCAATCGACACCAACACGTTGCTGTTGCCAGAGACGCTAAACGTTAACTCGCCATCCACGTTATCCACATCGCTGAAAGCGGTATTTAGATCGATGCTGTATGGCGTAAAGTCTTCCGCCAAGGCTTGGTCTGCAATGCTGCTTTCAACCACAGGCGTGTCGTTCACCGCATTTACGGTGACGTTGACCGTCGCTTGGTCAGTCAGCGAACCATCGGTCACGGTGTAAGAGATTACAGCGTCACCATGGAAGTTCTCAGCCGGTGTGAACACCAGTTTTCCATCAATAATTTCGACAGAACCTTGGTCACTCGGCACAGACGCTGATTCAATCGACAGCTTATCACCATCAATATCGGTGTCGTTTGGCAGGACATCAATCGTTACTGAGCTATCTTCCTCTGTAATTGTTGTATCATTAGAGGCAATAGGCGCATCGTTAACTGAGTTTACTGTTACCGAAACTTGAGCTTCATCCTCTAACTCACCATCTGAGATGGTGTAGCTAATCGTTGCATTACCGTTGAAATTTTCAGCCGGAGTGAAAACAAGCTTACCATCGATAATCTCAACGATACCTTGCTCTTCTGGTACAGAAGCAGAGGTAATGATTAAATCATCACCTTCAATATCACTGTCGTTAGCGAGCACATCAATTACAACCAGGGAATCTTCGTCAGTTTGAATCGCATCATTAGTTGCTATTGGCGCGTCATTAACAGGCGTAATATCTAAGTTAGCAGTGCCATTAATAACACCACCATCATCATCAATGATGTCATAGGAGAATGACACTTCAGTGTCATCATCAGCTTCTGGGATGTAAGTCCAAGAGCCATCGCTGTTATCAATTAAGGTGCCATTCCCACTCTCAATAGTGACGTTTGTAATGACAAGAGTATCGGCATCATCAATATTGACATTCGATAGTAATTCTTCAGTAGTTATCGTGATTGGATCGCTATCTTCCTCAACAGCGCTTAATGTCACTGGAGAATTAGTAAGTGGCTTACTTGAGCCATCCCCACTTGTCTCGATACCTGTTGTGAAGAAGTCATTTAAGGTCAACGCTTGTGTTTCAGATAAGCCGAGGGATTCTAGGCCAATAGTTTCAAAGTTTGTTGAGGCTAGCACTTCAGTACCATCTCGTACAATCGTGGCACTATTTTGCAAACTGGAGCCACTATTTTCACCCGCTGCAGGTGCGAGTTCTTCATCAAAAGCAGAAGGGTCTTGACCTTGCTCAATAGCACTAATAATCTGTGCTACATCGTCTGAAATATCTTTTAAACCTTGCTCTTGAGCAAGCTGAATTTTCAGGTCTTGAGGCGCAGCATCTGTCATTGCCACTATCACTTCACCTGGTAGAGGCTGCTGTCCTTCTGCAAGGACTCTCAGCTGCCCATCCAAACCTATTACGACGACTTGATTACCGAGTGGCACTAATGCTGTACGATCCATATAAACCTTAACCCTAAATAACTGTCAAGTTTTTGACTAACAATACTAATTTGCTATATATTGCCCGAATATATAGTGCAATAACAGCAATTTGATGCTCAATAAAGTAATTATGTGTCATACATCAATAAGAATCCAGATGCATAAGTGTTTTATTTTATTAAAATCTGGACTCTCGTTTCTAGCCATTACCTCCATGTTTAATTTGAGATCTTAATTCAATTTTTAGGCAGATTTAGTAGGTTGATTTATCAAAATTGAAACAAATGAACAGCGAATCAACAGGTTACTTCATCGCATATTAATGTTATTGTGCGCTAAATTATTGACGCCCTTATAAGTATTCCACTTATAAGCCCTATCACCTCGAGAATTTTTACCATTATCTAGGAGAATCACAGTGAAGTGGACTCGTGCCAACGCCTTTTGTATTGGTATGTTCACCGCTAGTCATGCTTTTGGGCAAACGCTAGAGCAAGCGGTTGAAAACACATTAAAAACCAATCCTGACATCAAAAGTGCGTTCAATGAATTCGTTAGCAAGCAGTATGTGAATGAAGCATCTGGTGGTGCTTACCTCCCATCCGTAGACTTAGATGCCGGTATCGGTTACGAAGGAATCAAACCTGCAGAGTCAGGGCGAGATTCAACCGATCTGACAAGAAAAGAAGCCACCGTGACACTAACCCAGCTAATATGGGATGGCTCAGCGACACTTAATGATATGGATCGAACAGCAGCTGATGCTGAATCGGTCCGTTATCAACTTCTAGCTGATGCCCAAGACACCGCTTTAGAGGTCGCGAAAGTTTATTTAGACTCAGTAAAAGCTTATGAAATTCTGACACTTTCCGAGAATAACTTGAAAGTGCATAAGAAGATCTATGAAGACATTAAAAAGCGAGTTAACTCAGGTATCGGTTCTACAGCAGACCTAACCCAGGTAGAGGCTCGTTTAGCAAAGGCTCACGGTAACTTGGTGGCAGCTCAGAACAACTTATATGACAGCCACACCACCTTTACACGCCTTGTCGGACAGTCACCACAAGGATTGATTTTCCCAAGAGCGGACCAAAACTTTATTCCCTACACCATCGATGAAGCGATTGACTTGGCATTCGAGTCACATCCAGTAATCAAAATTTCGGTAGCTGATGTGGACTCTGCAAAGTTCCAATACAAGCAATCTAAGGGAACTTACTACCCAACGATATCGGTAGAAGCGGCTCAAACATGGCGTGATGATGCAAGCGGTATCGAAGGAAGCAGCGAAGAGACAACAGCAATGTTACGTATGCGTTACAACCTCTTTAACGGTGGTAGTGACGTAGCCAACGCTGAAAGTTTTGCCTACCAACTAAATAAAGCAAAAGACCTAAGAGAACGTGCATACCGCCAAGTAGAAGAAGGTCTTCGTCTATCTTGGAGTGCGTTAGATTTAACACTTCAACAAAAAGAGTTCCTAGCGGATCACGTAGATTCGGCCTCTGAAACTGTCATCGCCTACGAAAAGCAGTATCGCATTGGAAAACGCACTCTGCTGGACTTGTTAAATACTGAAAACGAACTTTTCGAAGCGAGAAAGAACTACTTAGATGCTCGATACTCAGAGCAGTACGCCAAGTACCGCGTTATGAACGCGACTGGCCAATTGTTAAATGCCTTGCGTGTCGATGTACCTACAGAATGGAATGAAAAGGTGGAGTACTGATCATGAAACCAGTGAAGATTCTATTTGCATTGGGTATGCTCGCCATCACTCAACACGTTGTTGCTGAAGACGAATATGAGTATCGTCCTGTACCAAATGCAGAACAAATAGCAGATTTGCAAGATGACGATAACGATGGTGTCATCAATGCTCGAGATATGTGCCCAGGTACACCTGAAGGCTCAGAGGTCGACAACGACGGTTGTGGAGAATACATTAAAGCATCAGATAACATGCAAGTGCGGATACTTTTTGCTAACGACTCTGATGAGATCAATCCAGTCTTCAGAAGACAAGTCCGAGAGCTTTCCGACTTTTTAAAAGAGTACCCTACTACTTCGATAGAGCTGCACGGCTATGCTAGTAAAGTTGGCGGTTCAAAGCATAACCAAGATCTTTCTGAAAGACGAGCACGCAATGTCCGTGAAGCCCTACTAAGCTACGACATCGAACCGAGTAGAGTCCGCATTGTTGGTTTTGGTGACACTCACTTAGCACAACAAGGGACCGATGAAGTCAGCCATGCTTTAAATCGTCGAGTAACCGCATCAGTCGTTGGTTACAAAGGCGAGATAAAAAGAGAGTGGACAATATTCACAACTCTTCCAGAAAGGTAAAGTACCTGTTTTTGTTTGCTCTGCAAGCACAAAGCAAACAAAAACGAGTGAATACTTAACCTCAGAAAAGGAGCTTCGGCTCCTTTATTTTTACTCATTTCGACAACCGTATTATGCTTTAGGAATCGGCACTTTAGTGTTACTCTAGCCACGTCATAACAACGAGAGTTTTGAAATGAGCAAACTTACATCAGATATCCAAGCGAACCTTGACCTTTTTGTTGCAGAAACGAAAGAAAACCAATTGGTTTGGGGTTTACGCAATGAAGAAGGTTGGCTATCTTGCGATTCAACTGAATTCGAAAACAGCGAAGTCATGCCTTTCTGGTCTTCTAAAGAAGATGCAGAAGCACATAATGTTGAAGAATGGTCAGATTTTACTGTACTAGAAATCCCATTAGATATCTTTGTTGAAGATTGGCTTTTGACTCTTGCTGAAGATGGTGTTCTTGTTGGAACTAACTGGAACGATCAGTTAGAAGGCAAAGAAATGGAGCCTCAAGATCTAGCAAAGCTTTACATTGATTAAAGATTTCTGACCTCAACTTTATGTTGAGGTCTTTCTTTTTTATGCCTCTTCTTTCAATATCTCGACCAAGTGCATAGTTTTACTACTCTTTTTCTTAGTACACCCAACTTAATCACAACGCTGATGCGTTAAAAGCGCTATGATAACTCAACTTTAAAGGCACCTTAAATTAAAGGCTCGTTTAAACATGCGCATGCTCTATCCCTTGCTTGCGTCACTTTTGCTCACTCCAGTATATGCAAGCGACACTCAAGATATTGAACCAAACCAAAATATCACACAGTGGCACTCTGTCTACCAAACCACACTACGAAGCAACCCTGAGTCGGCATTGAGCATGCTTCAAGATCGCTACCATACAGCGAAATCGGACAGCGAAAAGCTCTACGTAAGTGGATTGATTTACGAATATATGTCAAACATAAATCAGCCTTACTACGGCAGCAGTCAAGTCTTAGACAACCATTTTTCTCAATTAGAATCAGAATATATTCTTGCCTTAAATGAACGTAAGCATGGTAGTTACGAGGCCTCAGTAGATAGCTTTTCTTCTTTGCGACAGACAATGAAGAAAATATCCGATTCCGAAGGCAAGGCTCTGATGAACTATCAACTTTGTTATACGCTGAATCAACAAGGTCGTTATCACAAAGCAAACTTTTATTGCTCATCCTTAGAGAGCCACTTAAATCATAAGCATCAAGAAAACTTCCCTGTTGATCTTGCTTTGCGCGTGGTAGCAAATAACTACAATTACCGCGGTGACTATGAAAAAGCCTTAAGTTTGTATCGACAGTTGATGGCCAACATGTCGACGCAAAGCGATCCTTCAGGGATTTACAATGACGTCGGCAATTTACTTGCAGAGCTGGGGCAATTTGAACAATCAGAGCAATATCTCATTCAAGCCTTACTGGTTCGCCAAGATGAAGGGACACCTCTTGAAGTTGCGCAAGTCGAACATAGTCTAGGAGCGATGTACAGAAAATCCAAAGAACTCGATAAGTCCATCAGCCACTACAAAAATGCATTAACGATTCTCGAACAACTTCATTATCCATACGGGCAAGGGTTGACCTATTTAGGGTTATCTGCTGCTTTGGCCGATTCTGGGCAATTGGATACCGCGGTAGATTACATTGGAAGAGCATTAAACATTGCCCAAACTTATGAGAATACGCACCTTGAAACAGAGGGTCATTTGGCTGCTGGATTGGCATATTTAAAGAACCATACACCCGAAAAGTCGATTGAACACGGTACAATTGCGTTAAGATTAGCGGTAAAAAACGCTAGGCCCTTATTGCAAGCGCAAGCCCAATTACTCCTCTCAAAAGCATACCAAGCTCAAAATGATTACAAAAAGGCGCTGGAGCATCACAAGGCCTACTCGACGATTGAACTAACGAACCGAGACGCGAGTAATATCAAGGCGTTAGAGGCACTAGATCTCACTAAAAAAGAGTATGAATATGATCTACAAGTCGCGCAGTTGAACAACGAAACTCTTCTAAGTCAGTATCAGTTTGAAAAACTCACAGACCAACAACGCACTTATAATTTTGTTGTTTTCTGTTTATTGCTTCTCCTCGCTCTGGCATTGATGATTCAGCGACAAACACGCTTAAAAGCCAAAATAGACAGCTTAACGTGTGCATTAAACAGAGCGGCAATTATAGAGACGATTAAAAGCCAAACCTCCAAAGCGGAAGGAGACTTCCGCTACGTTCTAGCATTAATCGATCTAGATGACTTTAAGGCGATTAATGATCAGTATGGTCATCCAACTGGCGACTTAGTACTACAACAGGTTTGCAAAGCGCTTAAAGCTAAACTTAATAAGGGAGAGTACTTGGGGCGTTTAGGTGGAGAAGAGTTTATCTTGCTATTGAAAAACGTCGATGAGATTGACGTTCCCTTTAGAATACAAAGTCTGCATAAAACAATTTCAGAAAAGAGTGTACATTCGATTAATAACCATCAATTGAATATATCTGCGAGTCTGGCCTATCTATCAACCTCAATGCCACTCACCAACTTTGATGAGCTCTATTCGATATTAGACCAAGCGTTATACAATGCTAAGAAGCAAGGAAAAAACTCTCTTGTGGACGCATACAACGAGCCGATCAGTTTAAGTGCTGAGTATATTCTCTAATAAAGCCAAACCACCAGCGTAGTGGTTTGTTATAGGTGGAAGCATCAGTAAGCCATTCAGATGCAACACCATCATCAAGGAGTCTTTGTGCCCAAGGCAAGAAAAAACATTCAGTCTCTAGAGCGAGGTTTTCTAATCCTCGAGTTGCTCTCGATGAGTGAGTCTCCCCTATCATTACAGACGATCAGTAATGCGATCCAGTTAAATAAGACGACTGTTCACGGGTTACTTGCGACTCTACACTCTCTTGGATATGTATCCAAACACAACCATAGCTACAGCCTAGGGTTTAGATGCTATGAACTGTCTAAGCCGATTGAACAAAAAAACGAAGCTATCCGACAACATTTTGTTCCATTGCTGAAAAAATGGCCCAAATGACTAACAACACAGCTTACCTCGCTGTACAAAGTGGCGCTAAAGAGTACTTGTATATCGATGCTATAGAGCAGGATAACCCTCTTACTATCCGCAGCCCGAGAGGGAAACGAGAAGGACTCACAACATCTGCGATCGGCAAAGTTTTTATTAGTTTTGATGATGAGCTTCGTCGAACATTGCGCCTTGAAAGCCAAATATTCCCCACGTTAGAAACTGAACTTAATCAGGTTGTATTATCAGGTTACGCACTCGATTTAGAAGAGGCAGAGCCAAACCTCAATTGCTTAGCGATCCCCCTTTACTTGGATGGTAAGGTCGTTGCTGTTGCGGGTGTCAGCGGTGCTGCCTCCGAACTGACGGTCACTAGGCTAAAACACTTTGCCAGCATCTTTCTCAAACTTTAAGATTTGACAGTGTCGAATCCTAGGCCATTTTTATACTGTTTTGATTACATGCTTATACGTCGCCTCTAATATGGTCGTTGTTCAACTCAACAACGTAGGAGAAGCGATGTCTACTGTATTAATCACTGGCGCTAACCGTGGCTTAGGCTTGCAATTTGTCCGCCACTACCTTGGAAAAGGTTGGCAAGTTATCGCAACTTGTCGTTCACCAGAAAATGCTAAGCAGCTCAATGAACTAGTAACCCAATCTAATCAACTTCAACTGATGGCTCTAGACGTCACTAACCAACAAGATATCGATCAGTTAGCCACTCGATTAGCGGATCGTCCGCTCGATCATTTAATTCTGAATGCAGGTGTATTAGGCGAAGAGTGTGCAACGCTTGGCGAAATGACCCAGAAAAAATGGCTAGAAGTACTAAACATAAATACCGTCGCACCTGCCCTGCTAATTCAAGCACTACAAGACAACGTTGCGAAAAGTCAGCACAAAACCATCGTGGGAATCTCAACCCGAGTTGCGAGTTTAAGCGATAACAGTTCAGGTAACATGTACAGTTATCGAGCATCTAAAGCAGCGCTTAATCAGGTTCTAGTATCAGCAGCACGCAATCTCGAATCGCAAGGAGTAAAAACTGTCGCAGTTCATCCCGGCTGGGTAAAAACCGATATGGGCGGTGAGGACGCAACCTTTTCTGCCGAGGAAAGTGTTGCAGGCATTGTTTCGGTCGCAGAACAACTAACACTTGAGCTATCCGGAAGCTTCCGCGTATTTGATGGCTCTACAATCGAATGGTAACTGATCTCTAAATGACGTCTCCCGGCCAAATTGAAGGCCGGGAGAATACAGTAAACTAATAGGCCAAAAAGATAAAAGCTCGCACTATCGTCAGACAAGCGAGCCGTTATCGTCTATGGTGTTGTACTACCGTCAAACGCTGAGGAAGTCAGCGATTGCAGAGGTGTCATTTAGGCAATGATTTCCCGTGAAACTCACTCAATCATCCCACTCAGGCGCTAGCCCTTCAGGGTTTACTTCGCGGCCATTTCTTTCCAACGCATCTATCTTAGCAATCGCCTCTTCACTCAGATTAAGTTCAAGTGCTTTCAGGTTACTTGCCAAATTCTCTCGTTTAGTTGAAGACGGGATCACCGCGTAACCTTTTGACAGCGCCCAAGCAAGCGCGACTTGAGCTGGCGTGGCCTGATAGTCCTCAGCAATACCTGCAATAGTTGGGTCCCCAAGTACTTTCCCATATGCCAAGGTCATGTAAGACGTTACCTGAATATCGTTTTCCTGCATGAAGCTGACCAACTTACGATTTTGCAAATAAGGGCTAAGCTCGATTTGGTTAGTAACAATATTCTCTTTACCGACCACTTCTATCGCTTGTTGCAACAAGTCAATATTAAAGTTGGAGACGCCAATATTACGGGTTAACCCTTGCGATTTAGCTTCAAGTAATGAAGCCATGTATTCGCTCAAGTTATTGTTATTGCCAGGCCAGTGGATCAAGGTCAAATCCACATAATCTGTATTTAGCTTTTCTAAGCTCTCTTTTAGACTTGGAATGAGTTGTTCCGTGTTCATGTTATCAACCCAGATCTTGGTCGTAATGAATAGCTCATCACGTGCAATACCGGACTGTGTCAATACTTCACCGATTTCTGCCTCATTACCGTAAATCTGTGCAGTATCAATTACGCGGTAACCCACTTCTAACGCATTACGGACTGAATCCTTAACTACTTCACCCTCTAAACGAAACGTGCCGACGCCAAATGATGGTACTTTCATCTAAATCTCCTGAATTATCGATTTTATAGTTGATTCGAAGCAAAACTTTACGCCGCAAGAAACTTTCCGTAAAGTTAACAATACTCAAATCTAATTTGAAATATATTCAACAATGAAAGCTACTCTAGATGAAATGCGCACCTTTATGGCCGTGGTCGATACGGGTTCAATCAGCTCTGCGGCTGAACTGTTATCGATGACCGTCTCGGCGGTGAGTCGATCGGTATCTCGGCTAGAAGCCAAACTCGAAACGACTTTGTTAAATCGCACAACCCGTAAGTTAGATGTTACTAATGAAGGAACGATATACCTCGATAAAGTCAGACATATTGTAGAAGCAGTAGAGAATGCCGAAGCACAACTGAAAAGCCAGAAATATAAGCCCTCTGGCCTCCTACGAATAAACGCAGCTACCCCCTTCTTACTGCACGTACTAACGCCGCACATTGCTAAATATCAGAGCTTGTATCCAGAAGTCGAAATCGATCTCAATTCCAATGAGGAAAATATTAGCCTTTTGGGAACAAAAACCGATATTGCTTTTCGTATCGGTGAGCTACAAAACTCAACCATGCGCGCGATATTTCTTGGTAAAAGTCGGATTCGAATCGTCGCGAGTCCAGAGTATTTAAGACAACATGGTACTCCAACCTCAATAGATCAGTTACTCAATCACAAGCTACTTGGATTCAACAAGCCGGAGTATCTTAAGGAATGGCCGATCATGGATGATAAGAACAAACTTCTGCGTATTATGAGTAGCCTAAGATCTGATAATGGCGAGACGCTAAGGTGTTTAGCCTTACATGGTGCGGGGATAGCTTGCCTGTCTGACTTTATGACC
The DNA here is from genome assembly GCF_033340155.1 of Vibrio sp. 1562. NCBI lineage: Bacteria > Pseudomonadati > Pseudomonadota > Gammaproteobacteria > Vibrionales > Vibrionaceae > Vibrio > Vibrio sp. 1562. The sequence goes on along the minus strand of NZ_JAWOVY010000019.1, from coordinate 92,332 downwards.
TACTCTGACCGACAAGCTGGTCGCTTAGTGGGCGTGCTTAGTGAACACACGCATAATGTCGAACAGCCCGTTCATGCGGTGTATTACAAAAATGCCAGTACCTCACGCCGGATCAGCTCTTTTATTGACTTCATCAAGCAAGAAATCAAGGTAGAGAACCACCAGTTCCTTTAAAGACCACCGCTGTTTGTGGCAAAACACTTTTGTCTTTTTGCCGCTTTTTCTCACAACAAAAATCTCATAGTGTCCTGAATATCAGGGAGGCACCTTGCCTCCTAGTACTCACAGTAATAGTCAGGATTCATAATGCATAAAGATTTAAGTAACAGATTCACCATCGGGGTTGAGCTCCCCCTAGATAATGACTGGACCCAAGAAGGCCAGAAAAAACGCCTGCTCCAACGAAAACCGTTCGGCGTACCAGACATGAGTGCACATAAACAGCGTATTATGTTAGCCGATAAGTTAGGCTTTAACGTAGCGTGGGTGAGAGATGTCCCGTTGTACGACCCTAACTTTGGAGACGCGGCACAAATTTATGAACCGTTCAGTTATCTTGGCTATCTCTCTGCGTGCACCGACAACATTCTACTAGGGACAGCAGCGATAGTATTACCGTTAAGACAACCTTGGCTAGTGAAAAAAGCCGCTGCGACCATCAACGAGTTAAGTGGTGACCGCCTGATACTCGGTGTGGCTAGTGGAGACCGTCCTAGTGAATATCCCGTTTTTAACGCTAACTTTGACAGCCGTGGCTCGGCTTTTCGAGAAAGTGTAGAGATTTTGAAAGATACGCAAAATGATAAGCTGGGTAACGATCTACAGTTATTACCCGAGTTTGCTGATATTCCTATCTATGTCGCAGGGTTAGCGCAGCAAAGTCCACAATGGATAGGAGAAAACCTAGACGGCTGGCTCGCCTACCCAGGCACACCTGATGATCATGAACACCGCGTTGTACTTTGGCGCTCCGTAGCGGGAAACAAACCCTACGCCAGCTTTATTCATCTTGATTTAGTCGATAACCCAAATGCACCAGTCGTTCGGCATCACTTTGGTATCCGGGCCGGAGTCAATGGCTTGAGCGATGAGCTAGAAAAAATGCAAGAAGCAGGAGTCAATCACATCGGGTTGCATTTCCGTCGTAATAGCCAACCAATTGAGAAATCAATGGAACAGATCGCTCAGTACGTGTTGCCACGCTTTAACTAAGATCAAATAAAAATATGTGCCACCTTACTAAGGGGTGGCACGCTAGGCTTGGCACTTGGAAAAACAAAAGCTGCAATAACGACAAAAATCTTTTGTTAAAACAACAATAATAGAGTTATTTTAAAGTAAGTCTTGGTTGAATAAAGTCGATGAACGCGGAAATACGTTTAGAGACTGAAGAAGATTTGTAGAAGACAGCATTGACCTGTTCTCGTCCAGTATTTGTGATTTTTTCCGATTCAAACAATGCCACTAACCGTCCAGAATCAAGATCATCTTTCACCATAAAGCCAGATAAACATGCAATGCCGTTCCCTGCCAGCACTAACTGTCTAACCGTTTCACCACTGCTGGATAGGATATCAGGCTCTATCATCTCAAACCCTCGTAATGGCCACTGATTTAACACTTTAGCGCCAGAAAAACCGATCAAGTTATGACTGCGCAAATCGCTCACCGCTTCAGGGAAACCTCGTTTAGATAAATAACCAGGCGTGGCAACGATAAATAGTGGGCTTGTTCCTAAAGGTTTAGCATGCAGTGTTGAATCCGATAATCGTCCAATACGTATTGCCACATCGGTTCTTTTTTCCAATAGATCCACAAAACCCTCATTAGAGGTAAGATCGAGTTGAATATCAGGATAAGCCTCTTTAAATGGCTGAATTAACGGCACGAGTTGATGTAAAACAAATGGGCTAGCGGCATCAACTCTTAAGCGCCCCTTGGGTAATTCACCTCGTGTGATGATCTCTTCTTCAGCTTGCTGTATTTGTAGTAAACCTAAGCGAACCGCTTCAACAAACTGATGCCCTTCCTCAGTAACTTCCACTCTGCGTGTCGTGCGATTCAGCAAGGTTACCCCCAACTGTGATTCAACTTTACTAACCGCACGAGATACCCTAGCGACTTGAATACCTAGTGCATCAGCAGCGGAAGAAAATCCACCACTATCCACAACTGCCATAAGAATCTCTAATTCATCTGATCGGGTTAACATTTCATCCCCTTTCTTAATTGCGCATTTCCATCATTTATAGCAAAAGTATTTTGTAATAAACACCATTTTTCGCAACGAATAACTCTTTAATAATACACGGCATGGAAACGGGCTATTCGTTTATCCATTCATATTCAATGATTATAAGAGAGTTGTTATGCCTTTAGCTTTACTTGCATTGACGCTTAGCGCCTTTGCTATTGGAACCACGGAGTTTGTAATTGTCGGTCTGATACCGACTATGGCCTCCGACCTCAACGTATCATTACCTTCAGCGGGTCTTTTAGTTAGCCTGTACGCACTTGGTGTCGCGGTTGGTGCTCCCGTTTTAACAGCGCTGACTGGTAACTGGAAAAGAAAGTACGTTCTGCTTTCTGTTATGGCACTGTTTGTTCTTGGCAATCTGTTAGCCTGGCAAGCACCTGGATACAACACTCTAGTCACAGCAAGGATACTGACCGGGCTTGCACACGGTGTGTTCTTTTCGATCGGCTCGACTATCGCCACTGGCCTAGTGTCAAAAGAAAAAGCCGCTAGCGCAATTGCTATTATGTTTACCGGTCTGACCGTAGCTCTAGTGACGGGCGTGCCACTTGGCACCTGGATTGGCCAGACATTTGGTTGGCAGGCAACCTTCCTAATCGTCGCGATCCTTGGAATCATCGCACTGATAGGAAGCGCTCTGCTAGTGCCGAGTAATCTGAAACAACCACCAGCAACCAAGCTGTCATCGCAAGTAAAAGTCTTGACTCAACCTCGTCTACTTTTGGTGTACGCAATCACCGCGCTCGGTTACGGTGGTACGTTCACAGCCTTCACTTACTTGGCTCCTATTTTGGAAGAAGTTTCGGGGTTTGGCTCTAGCGCTATCAGCCTAATTATGTTGGTTTATGGTGTATCAGTCGCATTCGGCAACATCTGGGGCGGAAAGATGGCCGACTCTATGGGGCCAATCAAAGCTCTGACAGCGATTTTCTCGGGCCTAATTGTGGTATTGCTCGTGTTTAGTGTCACAGCATTTAATCCAATTTCTGCAGTAGTGACCATTCTTGTCTGGGGTGCCTTTGCCTTTGGTAACGTTCCAGGACTTCAAGTTTATGTTGTCAAACTAGCAGAGAAATATTCACCTGATGCAGTCGACGTCGCTTCTGGTCTCAACATTGCTGCATTTAACGTAGGTATTGCACTGGGTTCTTGGGGCGGTGGCCTTATCGTGGCCAATGCTGGGCTGATGCACACACCTTGGATTGGCGCGATCGTAGTATTAGGTGCTCTACTACTAACCCGTTTCAGCGGAATGCTAGACAAGCGTGGAGAACAGCACGCAACGGCACACTGATTCACGTTCCGAATCTGTAAAAATCACTTAAATTAGCCCGGCATTACGTCGGGCTTTCAATACAGAGTTTAAATACACCATTGACTGAGGTAGAAAGTTTATTCTACCCTTAGGTAAAACAAACGTTCTACCTGGTGTATCAAATAGTGAAAGAAAAAATCGCAGCAAGCCTAGAAAAAGCATTCAGTCAGTATGGCTTCGCCGAGCCTAGCGTACCCCAACTCAAAAACGCCTGCGAAGTCAGCCTGAGAACCCTGTACAAATACTACCCCTCCAAGGAAGCGATGATTGTTGCAGCTCTCGAGCATCGCCATCAAAGGTATTTGAGTTTTTTGCTCGAAGACGCCCCTGCCAATGGAACACCGGCTGTATTACACCTATTCACTCGCCTCGAGGATTGGATGAAGGAGTTTGCACCGAATGGCTGCATGTCCATCAATGCATTAGCAGCCTATCCAGAAAATCTATCTATTAATCAAGCAGTAAAACAACACAAATTGGCGGTTCGTCAGCTTATGGTCCAACTAAGTCAGCGAGAAGACCTCGCAACCACACTCTTCTTGTTACATGAAGGTCTATCCAACGCATGGCCGGTTCTCGGTCACGCTGCCTTTGCATCCGCTGAACACACTCTGCTAGAACTAATGAAGGAGAACAATCAATGACCACAATCCCGAAAGTCATGAAAGGCGTCCAACTTATCGGTCATGGTGGGCCAGATATGCTTCGTTACCGCGATGATATACCTGTGCCAGTCCCCTCGCCTGATGATGTATTGATCCAAGTTGCCGCCGCCGGAGTCAATAACACCGACATCAATACCCGAACAGCATGGTATTCTAAAAATGACGCCAATAGCATGGATGCAAGTTGGTCAGGAGACGCGCTATCTCTCCCTCGAATCCAAGGTGCCGATGTATGCGGTACCATCGTCGCTGTTGGTGAGAATATCTGCCCATCACGAATCGGTCAGCGTGTGCTCATCGAACCATGTATTACGCGCTTCAACAGTCAAGCACTTAGCTCGCCTTGGTACTTCGGTTCAGAATGTGATGGTGGCTTTGCTCAGTTCACTGTTGTTGACAGTAAACATGCATATGCTGTGAATAGTAGTTTATCGGATATCGATTTGGCCTCCTTCCCTTGTTCTTATTCAACTGCCGAGAACATGCTTGTCCGCTCTAATGTCACAGCGAGCGATACCGTACTGATTTCAGGGGCATCCGGCGGTGTTGGCTCTGCCGCAATCCAACTGGCGAAGGCGCGTGGAGCATACGTCATTGCTATCGCCAGCCCAGAAAAGAAAGAACAGATCACGGCATTAGGAGCAAACCAAGTTATCCCTCGCGATGCAAATTTAACAGCGACTCTCGGAGAAAACAGCGTTGACGTAGTGATTGATTTGGTCGCAGGAGAGCAGTGGCCACAATTTCTTCAGGTACTAAAGCCAGGATCAAGATACGCTGTTTCCGGCGCCATAGGCGGCCCAATTGTCGAGCTGGATGTAAGAACTCTTTACCTTAAAGACCTAACGTTATTTGGTTGTACCGTTTTGGCACCAGAAGTATTCGGTAACTTGGTTCGCTATATCGAACAGAACGCAATTCGTCCCTTAGTCGCGGAGTCATTTCCCTTGAACCAGATAGGTCAAGCGCAAGAAGTATTTTCACGCAAGCAACATATTGGGAAACTGGTTTTGGAAATCACATAGCTTTTGTGATTAACAACGACCTATACAAGTCATTGTAATTTGAGAACCCTTTAAGCATTCTACAAAATGTTCAGTAATTAGGAGTGCGCTACGGTTGGCTTAGCTTGTTATCCCTTTTCATCACGCTAAGCCAGCTTGTAAAAATATGCGGTGTTTGCTTCTGAGTTATAAATGTTTAATACCAACATTATCTTACTTCTGGCGTTCATGAACAGAACCGAGATCTGAACGACTTCGGTGTTAAACCTACGATTCTATTAAATATTTTCCTGAACGCGCTCACATCTTGGTAACCCACTCTAAATGATATTGCGTCAAATGTTAGGGTTGTCGACTCAAGTAAATCACAAGCTTTTTGTACTCTTAAGCTTTGTATGTATTGGTTAACATTGAAACCTGTCGCCTTTTTAAAGCGTCGCTGCAATGTCCTTTCTGTTAAACAACTCAACTCTGCAAGCTCTTTATTGCTCAGTTTTCCTTGATAATGATCGTTTATATAGTGCTGTATTTGAACAATTACCTCATCACCATGTTGGAAGTTTGGAGTAAACTGTTGATAAAAGCGTTGCTCTCTCGGACCAGTATCAATAACCAACATTTTTCCTAACAGGCGCATTACTGCCGGTGACGCAAATAAGGAAACCAGCTCCAAACCTAAATCCACCCATGACATCATACCCCCAGCCGTAATGATCGTTCCTTCGTTAATAAGGATGGCTTCTTGTCTTACGTGGATATCGGGAAACTGACTCGCTAATGAAGGAGCCAAGCCCCAGTGTGTCGTACAAGACTTATTGGTCAACAACTGGGTTTGAGCAAGAATAAAAGTACCAGCGCAGGCGGAGGCTAAAATCGCACCTTTACTATATTGGACATTTAACCAGTCGAGTAGCTCTGGCTCTGGTTCTAAGTAATATTGACCAGCGCCGCTAGGCGGAATCATTACCGCTGTTTTCACATCGAAGTGCGTGTTTGACCAGTGATCCAATATCTCTACTTCAAAGTGCACATCAACGCCCAATTTAGCCGCCGCACGGTTTGCCATCTCGAAGAGTTCGCTTAAACCATATACGGAGGCTTGCGAGCTATCTGGGTAATTAACGAGTGCTATTTTCATTTATCTTCAAGTGTCGCGTTTTGACTCTTTTGTGTCATTTTAGACTCTAAAGAAGGTGGCTAAAAGTCTTTATATTATTCGTACCGCAATGATCCTCAATAAAAGGAAAAGAAAATGACTCAAAAAGCCCTACTTGTAATTGATTTGCAAAACGACTATTTCACGGAAGGAAAGTTTCCTTTATGGAATACAGAATCGACTTTAGACAATGTTAAGAGAGCAATAACTAAAGCCAATGAGCAAAACATTCCTGTGATTCATATTCAGCATATTGCCGATCCTGACATGGGCATTGCCCCATTCTTCAATGAAGGCAGCGACGGTGCCAATATTCACCCAGAAGTTCTTGCTTTAGCACCGAATTCCGAAATCGTGGTAAAGCACTTCGCAGATAGCTTTGAAGGAACACGTTTAGAAGAAGTATTGGCAAGCAAAAATGTAACGGAGTTACTTGTATGCGGAATGATGACACAAAACTGCGTGACACATACAGCTATCTCAAAATCTGCGGACAAGTATGATGTTTCGATCTTAATCGATAGCTGTACCACGGTCGATGAAATGATTCACAACATTGCACTTCACGCTGTCTCAACGAGAGTTCCCCTCGTAACTATTGAAGATAAGCTGTAATACACGCAAAACCTTTCGCTCACACAATGCGGGCGAAAGGTCACACATATATGCACTTTCATTGATATTTGCTTACTTTGTGTTAAACATTGGTTTCCAAATAGTTACAAGGAAACGTTTATGAAATGGATAGTCGTATTGTTTATTAGCTTATTTTCAGTTTTCAGCCATGCGAAAGAGTGGAAACAAATTCGCTTCACTGTTGAAGGGGCTTACCCCCCATTTAGCTGGACGACAAAAGAGGGAAAGCTAGAAGGGTTTGAAGTCGACCTCGCTAACGCGTTATGCAAAGAGTTAGAAGTAAAGTGCGTTATCTCAAAAATGGATTGGGATGGCATCATCCCTTCTCTCCTTAGTCGCAAGAACGATGCGATTATTGCTGCAATGACAATCACAGAAGAACGAGAAAAGAAAGTCGATTTCACCGTCCCTTATGCAAAAGTACCGACTCGTTTTGTAATGAAAAATGATAGAGAAATCAACATGGATGACGGCAGCCTAAATCGTTTATCTATTGGAGTTCAAAGAGCCACAATTGGTGATAAGTACCTTTCTGCCTTGTATCCAGATATTGATATTCGTCGTTATGGTACGTTCGATGAGGCATTTACCGATCTACTCAATGGACGGTTAGATGCTGTATTTGGCGGCTCAATCGGTTTAAGTGCTGGTTTTCTTGAAACTGCACAAGGTGAAGGCTATCACTTTACTGGACCAGCGTTTACAGAGGAAAAGTGGTTCGGCCGTGGCATTGGCGTAGCAGTGAGAAAACAAGACAAAGAATTAAAAGCATTACTCGATAGCGGAATACAAAAATTGATCCAGAGCGGTAAGCATAAAACCATCGCCAGCAAATATTTCTCCTATAGTATTTACGAGTAACCTCGCTATTTTTTTATAGCCTGCGCGGTATAGGAAACTTCCCTTTCCCTATATGGCGACAAAAACAGAGCCCTCGAGCAGTCGCCCGAGGGTTATTTTTATAAAAAAGCCCACGTATATAAGTAACCCGCTCCCATGGCCATCGTTAAGATAACGATTAGGAAGGCAGCGATCATTTGGTTCTTAAAAATTGATTTCAACAAAATCACTTCTGTAAGACTTGCGCCAGCACTACCAATAATAAGCGCCATAACAGATCCAAGAGCCATACCTTTTTGTACTAGTGCCGCGCTAAGTGGAATGACCGCCTCTGCACGGATGTACAATGGAATACCAATGATTGCTGCGACCGGAATCGCGTACCACTTCGCTTCACCAGCGAACTCCGCAATGAACTCCGTCGGGATGAAGCCATAGATAAATGAACCAATCGCAATGCCCATCATGAGATAAGGGAACACTTGCTTAAAGTCTTTCCAAGTTGATTGCCAAATACGTGCCCAGCGGCTAGGTTCTTTCTCTTCCACGACTGTCGCTGTTGCACTACCGTCTGATGAACAGCAAGACACTTCCACTTTAGGTTCAGGTTTTGGTGCATCACCACAGCAAGATGTTTTCGCCGCAACTGGCGTAGGTTCATTGCAGGCGCTGGTATCACAGCTTGATGCTGGTCTCGCTTCTTCTTTTTTCTTGCTTGAATCGCCACAAGAAGTACCGCACGAAGAAGAACCTACCGCTTGATATGCTTCTGGTTTGACGTAACGTTCAAACCCTAGTTTTTCAAGTACATAGCCTGCTACCACTGATACTGACATCGCGATAGCAAAGTAAAATACCGCAACTTTCCAACCAAAAGTCACTACAAACAAGCCAATAATCACTGGGTTAAGCAACGGGCTTGCAAATAGGAACACCATCATAGGTCCAAAACCTGCTCTTGCACGCAACAAGCCTTTTAAGAAAGGAATGGTCGAACACGAACAGAAAGGCGTAATCGAACCTAGCAACGCAGCAATGAAGTAACCTTTACCCTTTTTCGAGCTGAGAATAGATTGAATTTTTTCTGGCGTTAGAAAATCTTGCAACACACCGACAATGTAGCTAATTGCCAGAAATAAGATGATAAGTTCGGTTGCTAGAAACGCAAACATATCCAGCGCTTCTTTAGCCATAGTTATAATTTCTGTATTCACATTTACTCTCCTCGTCATTTTTCGCTAACAAGCTTACCTGATAGATAAGCCTTTATTTCGATATTTCTGGAATCATAGAATCACAAAACAAAAGATCAACAAAATATTTCCATAAAAATGGAATAATAAAACTAGTCATTACTTATCATAAAGTTACATGTCATTAGCTATGCAGACTGGTTGTCGATGATAATTTCAGAGCATCTCGAATCCTTTTTATCAAACATAACCTAAAATTATCAAAATAAGAAAAAACCATAATTATTACAGTACTACCCTCTGAGTTAGTATGACTTTCGACCATTCTTAATAATAAGGAAAACCTATGAGAGCGATAACTTACCAACGAGATAACGATACTTTCTCTTTATCCGAATTACCTACACCAAAACTAGAAACCCAATTTGATGTATTGGTTAAAGTTAACGCTGTTGGTTTGAACCCTGTCGATGCAAAAATTCATTATTGGTCAGACATGGTCACTAACATGGGTAACAATTTTGTTGGCGGGTTAGACGTATCAGGAGAAATAGTCTCTGTAGGCGATGCGGTCGTTGATTGGAAGGTTGGCGATAAAGTGTTGTATCACGGAAACATGAGACGCCATCACGGTGGATTCGCTGAATTTGCTATCCATGATTCAAGAACGCTCATAAAGCACCCTCAGGTTTCGGTTGAAGTGGCAGCATCTACACCTTGCGCAGCCTGGACCGCATATCGCGCTTTGGTAGACAAGCTCGATATTTCAAATCGAAGCAGCATTTTTATCGCCGGAGGTGCTGGTGGCGTTGGAAGCTTTGCTATTCAGTTAGCAAAGACATTTGGTGTTGAACAGATCATTGCTACTAGTTCAGAAGCTAATCACGCATATTTGTCCTCGTTAGGAGCAACCCATATGATTGATTATCATCATGAAGATGTAGTTCAGCGAGTAATGGACATTACCGGAAATCATGGCGTTGAGGTTGCACTCGATTGTGTAGGCGGTGATAACGACCGAATTGCAGCCTCGGTGTTAACCTTTGAGGGAGAAATGGTGGAGCTCGTCAAGACTGTCGACCCTTCTCAATATCCAGATGCCTTCTTAAAAGGCTTGGGCTTCCACCAAATAAGTTTGGGCTCTGGTCATGTCTTTGGCGAGAGAGGGTTTGCAAGTATCGTTAATGCCGGAAAGGAAGTGTCTGAGCTATTAGAAAATGGAGAATTGGAAGTACCGAAACTGAAGATCATCGGCTTAGAGGATGTAGGTAACGCACTCTTGGACATGCGAAATCAGAGAACAGTTGGAAAGATTGTCGTTAATCTGAACCAAAAATAATTAATAAAGATCTCGAGGCACACTGGCAAAGTAATGAGCAAGTTAAAGCATCTTGTTACTTTGCCAGATACGAAAGACTTTTATTTTATCTATAACGATGAATGAAAAACAAAATCTCTTGTCATGCTTCCCTGCACTTCACCAAAATTAGGCGTTTTCGAGAGTGTCTCTCCAAGCCGCTAGCAATTTAATATGACGTGGTTCAATCCCACAGCAACCACCAATAATGCTTGCTCCCTGCACATGCCACTTTTTAGCATACTCAAGATATTCAGTCGGAGAGAAATGACGAACTTCCTGAATGGTCTCGTTGGCTTGGTGCGCTTGCTTTATCGGAGCAAAGCTATTTGCGAAAACACCTATCGTCAATTCTCTACCTGACTCACTCAATACTGCTTGTGTATCAATGATCGCTTGCTCGACAACTTCAGGAATAGAGCAATTGAAAAAGATACCTGAAACATTTGTTTTCAACAGCGTATTAACCGCGACTTTAAGAGATTCCCCTGAGCGAAGGCGAGGCAAAGAGTTAGGGTCATCCATTAAGGTGAAAGCAAGATAATTGGGCTTATCTGTTTTGGCTAAAATTATTGATAGAATTTCAACTTCAGCAAGGCTAGACACGGTCTCAGCTAACCAAATATCAACATATTGATCTTGAGCTTCAAATAACTCAGAAGCCACTTCCAGTGCCCTTTTCGGCTCGAATAATTCAGGCCTGTAAGACCCCATTACAGGAGGAAGAGACCCCGCAACGAGCACTCTATCGTTAGAGCTGGTGACTACATCTCTGGCAATTTTGGCTGCAGATTTTGCTAACTCAGCCCCTTGCTTTGCATAGAGTTCCTCTCCTAAGTGAAATGGAACACATGCATAACTGTTAACAGTGATAATCTCAGCGCCAGCGTCTATGAAATTCTCATGGGCCATTTTTACATATTGTGGTGATTCAATTAGCGCTTGTGCACTCCAAAGCGGCTGAGAAAAAGGGGCGCCAATACGTTTCAACTCTCGCCCCATGCCACCATCTAAAATTGTTACTTTCTTCATTTAGACATCCATACCGCCAAACATCCATAAGCTCTATTCAAACACAATTTTTATCAATTCAAAATGAAATTGTTATGTTTAAAGTGAACAAAGACTTAATGGCTGATTAAACACTCTAGTATTTACCAGACCTTTCATTCGGACCAAGATAATATTATCGCCATTAACTTCGAGTAAAAAGCCCATTATCTATGTCTCTCGGCGAGGCGGGCGTTACGAGCCACAATAGTGCATGAAGTGATTGAGGGGCTAACCCTCAATCAAATTTTCTTTTTATTATAAGACCTTAGATAAAAATTTCTGCAATCTAGGATTGGAGGGGTTATCAAAAAATCGCTCAGGAGAGTCAGAAACCAAAAGCTCACCATCTTCCATAAACAACACCCTATCAGCGACCTCTTTTGCGAAACCCATTTCATGAGTAACCACGACCATGGTCATTCCGTCCTTGGCCAAATCTTTCATCACATCAAGAACTTCTCCAACCATTTCAGGGTCTAGTGCTGATGTGGGTTCATCAAACAACATAATGTTGGGCTTCATTGCTAACGCACGAGCGATCGCAACGCGTTGCTGCTGTCCGCCTGATAAATGATTAGGATAATTATCCATTCTCTCCGACAGACCGACTTTATAAAGCAAATCTTTTGCTTCTTTCTTCACCGATTCAGGGTCACGTTTAGAAACCTTTAAAGGTGCTAACATGACGTTCTCTATCGCCGTTTTATGTGGAAAAAGGTTGAAGCCTTGAAATACCATGCCCACATCAGCGCGTAGTTTATTGATATCCGTAGATTTGTGGTACATATCGATACCATCTACGATAATAGACCCACTATTTATTGTCTCTAATTGATTGATCGTCCGTAAGAATGTTGACTTACCAGAACCTGACGGTCCTACGATGACAATCACTTCCCCTTTTTCTACATTTACCGATACGTCCTTGAGCGCATGGCAGCCATTAGGGTAAATTTTATTAATTGTTTTTGCTGAAATAATGTATTCCATTAATGACTCCACCATTAATCACTTGCTGCCAATTTTTTTTCTAACGTTTGTATTGCCCAAGATAAGGTACTAGTCAGAAGCAAATAAAGGGCCGCTACGGTAAACCAAACTTCAAATGGGGCAAAACTACCACTTACGACTTCCCTGCCCGCTTTTGTCAGATCAGTAATCGAAATCACGGAGACAAGTGAGGAATCTTTTATCAGGTTGATAAACTGCCCGGCTAAGGGAGGTAATGTCTGCTTAAACGCTTGAGGTAAAATGACATAAATCATCGCTTTGGGATAATTCATTCCTAGTGAACGCGCCGCTTCCATTTGTCCTCTTGGGATTGACTGGATTCCTGACCGCACAATTTCTGCGACGTAAGCGGCGGTAAACACGGAGAGCGCTATCACTCCCGCAGTAAAACGCTCAAGGTCAAGCACAGTACCAATAAAGAAGTAAACGATAAAAATCTGTACTAAAAGAGGCGTTCCACGAATAACCTCGACATACACAAGCGCCAGCTTTTTTAATGCCGGATTGCTGGATATACGCATTAGTCCGACAACTAAGCCCAACGCTAGAGCAATGATAAGTGACCAGAGTGAGATTTTAATGGTCGTCACAACACCATCTAAAATTGGGCCAGAGCGCCACTCTTTTATAGTTGCTAAGGTATCTCCTTCAAAAATAAGATCACCTTCATAGACGTCGACAGACTTATATTGGCTTAGTTCAAGAACAATATCACCATGAATACTCTCCAGAGCCAGTTGGTTATTCTCGTCGAGAATGATGTTCCCATCGACAGGCGCGGTAATGGATGAAGCAGCGTTAGTGGCAATATAAGGAAGGACACGCTCCCAATTCCAGCTGTAATCGATTCGCTTACCTGACAGATAGACAAGACCGCAAATTGATAGCAAAACAAGAACAAAAACAGCGTTCCACAATAGGGATTTAAAGTTATTTTGCATGTGATTCCGAGAATGACTTTGATTAAAGTTGGTTGGGTATTTGAATAAAGAAAAGCGTTAGCTTCACAGCGCGAACCGTTTGGTTGGCGATGAACCAAGCCAGAAGCTAACCGCTCCTCTACAATAACAATATGATTACTTGACTTGCTTTAACCATTTATCGTCGTTAAACCACTTATCGTAAATGCGATCGTAAGTTCCATCGCCCTTAATTTGACGTAAATAGTTGTTTAAGAAGTTGAGCGTATCTGGATTTCCTTGCGGCACAGCCCAACCCAAAGGCTCGTAAGTAAACGGTTTAGCCAAGTGCATTAACTGCCCTTTGTTTTCCGCCACATAAATAGAGTTGTAAGGAAAGTCATAAACAAACGCATCTACCTTTCCGTTGGCAACCTCAAGTACCGCTTCAGACTGAGTTTCGTATAGATTTATCTTAGCTTTCGGAAGGTATCGTTTTACCGCTTGCTCACCCGTTGTCCCAAGCTTAGTTGCAACAACATATTCTGGACTATTGAGATCACGGTAACTAGACACTTTACCTTCATGCTTGAGATCTACGAGAATGGATTGGCCAATAACCACATAGGGATCAGCGAAATTCACCTGAGTATTTCGCATAGGTGTGATCGTCATCCCGCCCATAATCATGTGACACTTACCAGTCAACAGTGTTGGGATAATGCCATCCCATGAAGTGTTTACCGGCACAAACTTAACATCCATGGCACGCGCCATTTGCTTACCCAAATCGATATCAAACCCGATGTACTGCCCATTTTTTGCTGTCATTTCAAAAGGCATATACCCAGAATCAAAGCAGACTTTTAGCTCCCCTGTACTTTTGATGTCGTCTAAAATTGGGTCTGCATTAACCGTCGTCGAAACAGCTAACCCCAGTGCAGCAAAACACAATAACTTTTTCATGGATATTCCTTTATCATTTGTTGTAAAGTTTTTTTATACACGACAAAAGAATAAAAAACCACAAACAATGACTTTTTAATCACTAGAATTTGTAGGATCGTTACTAAGCTGGAAGATCTGAATGAAAATCTATACCAAGCCATTGCAATTGAATTGCATGCATTAAGTGATTAAGTTGTAGGCAGGTCACTATAACGACAAGAAACATACGCTTTGACTGAATAGTCAGCGTTTCCGAGAGTGGTTTAATTATTAACGAAACCATACAGATATTCGCTTTTTCACATTGACCGTAATGTCAAAAGTGCTTGAGTTTTATTGTTGACAATTCTTCCATAGTCAATGGTCACAAATGTGATGTACAGCACATTTCTATAATGGCACTATCACCTTTGTCGAGAGATATTAACAAGGATTCGTTGGGCATCTTGACTTTGTAATACAAATAAAAAGGTGACTATATGAAAAAACTAATGACGCTCTCATCACTATTATTATTCAGTTTATCTGCTACTGCTGGTATTCATGTCGAACACTCTACAAACAAAGTTGTTCTCAATGACTTTACGACAAAAGATGCCGCTTATAGCTCTGCGTTTGATCTTGTCGATGAATACCAAACGCTATCAAAACATGAACTTAGAAATCGTCTAAACATCATTGGAAGCGGTTTCCCTCGTGATATTGCAATCGATGATAGTAAGGTGAGAGTTGAAGAATACGCACTTAACCGTGATGAAGTTAAATATCGTGCAATCATAAACTTCGATTATCACTTCAGAACAAGTGACGGCGGTAAAAACTAAAAAATCATCTGCACCTTTACTTTCTTAGAGCCCTTCCTATTTTAAGAAAGTAAAGGTGTCTAATCACATTGAAACGACTGCTTTTCATAAATCGCTCTCTCCTTACATAAACAGTATCAATCCCTACATCTATCGTTTACATAAAAATCATTTTTCCAATCTTCATTGAGATACATTTCGTCGTTTGGCACTTTATCATTCACTTGGTTCGCCATATGGATTCCACATCACTTAAATGAAAAAGACCCTTGAAATTGAGTTAAATTTTCTATGAAGATTAACTAAATCTAAGATCGACAATTGTCGTTACATTTTTCTCGTTTATAGCAATATATAAAAAACTCTTTTTGTTTTAATTAACCATAAAGCGTGAAAATAAAAAAAGGCAACAAGACACTTCTTGTTGCCAAAGAAAAAATACATCATTCAAAAAATATGAAAATGAAAACTAGCAGTGGACTAGCTAACAAAACCATTATATTCAAAACACTTAAACAAGTAACGATCAATATAATCCATTATATATGGATGAAAATCAGCACTTATGAAATTACACCGATAAATAAAAAAGCCTGAAAATAGTTTCAGGCTTTTTAGATTTATTAATTTTTTAGAATGAATATCTCGCAGCTATTGCAAGAATATCGTCTTCATTGTCTACATCTGTAATTCTGTATTCTGCTAGTGCTTTAAAATTAGAAGTCAAATCGTACTCTGCACCTAGTGAGTAGTAATCGACGACATCTTCATCATCACGCTCTAGATTGTTATAGCCAACTAGTGCCCAAAGCTTATCTGTTATTTCATAAGTGGCAACTGCTTCAATACCGGTGTAATCAATATTACTTTCAGAACCATCTTTAGCCCAGTTTTCACCATCACTGTATAAAACAGAGGCATAAAACTTGTCGTATTCAAATGCAATAGCACCCGTTAGCAGCTCTGCATCTTCTGCACCCGATTGCCCTTCACCTTCGTTGTAACCAAGCGCAACTTTGAAGCCATATGGCAACTTGTAGTCAGCCGCCGCACCATAAGAGGCTGCATCTGTTGACACTTCATCGTTTTCAGCCTGATAGCTAACATGAATATTCAAACCTTCGTAGCTTGTCGTTAGCTTAAATACTGAATCGGAGCGACCGGTACCATATAGATCCGCACTTACGCCAGCAGCTTCATTACCAAACTCCGGGAAAATATCCGTGTAGTCAGATACTAAAGTGACCGCACCGTATTGACGTCCATAACTTACTGTTCCGTAATCTGCACCAACTCCTACATAGCCTTTTCGGATATCAAATTCATCATCTTCAATCCCATCAGCATCTCTGCGATTAGACTTAAATTCCAACTCATATAAGCCGAATGCATAAA
This sequence comes from Vibrio sp. 1562, assembly GCF_033340155.1. Classification (NCBI taxonomy): domain Bacteria; kingdom Pseudomonadati; phylum Pseudomonadota; class Gammaproteobacteria; order Vibrionales; family Vibrionaceae; genus Vibrio; species Vibrio sp. 1562. The sequence continues at coordinate 75,800 of NZ_JAWOVY010000019.1, read as the reverse complement.
GATCTTCATTTATTTTAGACTCACCTGCAAGTCCTACACGAATGTAGCTATTATCTCCGTCTGCATTTTTATCATCAGAGAAATAATACATCCCTTGCGCTCGTCCATGAATATTTAATACTGATTCTTGATCTTCATAAACTACGGCTGAATTTGCAGCACTTGCAGAAAAAAGTGCTGCGATTGCGATCGACGTTCTTGTCATTTTCATTTAATTACCACTACTTGTGTTGTTTGAATCGAGTGAAATTATGAACAGTGGCAATTATTTTTAAAGTGCAAATTCAACCATATTCTATGGATAAATATAAACAAGCCCTCAATCTAAAACATTATGTCCTAGTACTCATATTAGTCGAGATAATCCATCCAAACAGGAGGCGTTCCTATTATTTTTTGAACAGTATCAATGAATAGTTTGGCTAATGGTTGTTGATTTCGGTGAGTATACATTGCATATATTTCCCCTATTGCGGGAAGATTATAATCAGGAAGCAACTGTACAAGATCTTGTTTACTCAAACTCTCCTGAAGAAAGAACTGCCCTATTAAAGCATACCCTAGATCAGATTTTACGGCATCGAGCATTAACTCAGTTTCATTCACGAAGTACTGCCCATTGATATTATACGTTCTAACGTCGCTTGATGACTGGCTTGGCGCTATACGTAGCTTATCTGCCTTAAAGTTAGCATTAGAGTATATTACTGCTGGCATTTTTATAAGCTCTTCTGGAGAGCTCGGAGTTCCATACTTGTCAATAAAACTCTTTGATGCAACCAGTGCCATATTATTGCTTGCCAACTTACGTACTATCATGTTGGACTCTCGGATTGGTCCGATACGAAACACAACGTCAAAACCTTCGTGGATAACATCGACTCGATTATCATCGAGCAGCAGCTCTACAGTAATGTTTGGGTACTGTTTTATAAACTCTTTAACTGCCTGATTTAAGTATGCTCTGCCAAAGAAAGTGGAGCTTGATATTTTCAAGTTACCCTTCGGTTCATCCTGAAATGTAGCAGCAATACTACGAGTTTCGGTTAGAACCTCTCTTACTTTCTTGGCTTGCGCCACCATCTCAACACCTGCATTGGTCAGGGATAACGAACGCGTGGAACGGTTTAACAGCCGTAAGCCCAATTCATCCTCTAGCTTTTTGATCTGTTTTGACAAAGCTGAACGATCTATATGATTTCTGTCAGCAGCTTTAGCAAAAGTTCCGTATTCAGAGACATCCAGTAGTAATTCAAGTTGGCTTGCGAGATCCACTGCACAATTCCTTATTTAGTTTTTATTCTTTATGTGATGGGAAATGGATTTTACAAAATTAATTTCAATTTTTTATGGTTCAAATTGCATCAGTGAATTGCAAATAATGCACGAATTAAAAACGCTTTAATTTTCGTCGCTATCTTTAGCTTCTGTTTAGTTATTCCTATCTATTATGGCTTATTACATTTAACAATACTCCACGTCTTTAAAACCCTAAACTGACCTTTTTCAAACCAAAAAATGAGCATTTTGACCAATATTTAATCGTGCATTTTTATCACTACTCTATGTTCGCTGAGGGCCTATTTACCCATAGGTACAATGAATACAATGCCGTTCCTTTTAGTATGAACAGAATCATTTAGGGCGCGACAAATGTTAAAGAAAGTTTTCGGAATTGGCCTTTTATCCGTTTTAGCTGCTTGTGCAGACGAAGAGATAACCAAACAACCTAATACTCCCTTACCTACGATAGACGTCTCCAAAGTCATCTATGAGCCCGTTCAATCGTGGTTCACCTTTACAACAAGGCTTCAAGCCCCAGAGAAAGTTTCTTTAATGCCACGCGTTTCCGGAGTTATTGAAACGGTAGAGTTCAAAGACGGACAGAGTGTCAACAAAGGCGACTTACTCGTCACTCTTGATGATCGAACCTTCAAAGCTCAGGTCTCACGACTTGAAGCGCAAGTTAAGAGTGCTCGAGCTGCGCTAGAGCAAGCAGCAAACGAACAAAAGAGAGCCGCTCAACTTGTTAAGCGAAAGGCCATCTCAGCGGAACAAGCAGAGGCCCGAGATACCGCAGTAAAACAACGCTCTGCAGAACTAATGGCCTTGCGTGCTCAGTTAGAATCCGCAAAGTTAGATCTTGAGTTTACGAAGATATATGCCCCTATTAGCGGTACTATTTCAAGAGCATTCATTACTAAAGGAAACAATGTAAACGCAAATCAAAGCGTTATATCAAACATTGTCTCTAACGATCAGGTATATGCATACTTTGATGTCGATGAGCGAACTTGGAACCGTTACTTCTCGACAATCAATGCCGACTCTAACTTACCTACTCGTCTTGAACTATCTGGACAAAATGGGCAGGTGTTTTTTGGACGCGTTGACTTTGTCGACAACTCCATCAACGAAAACACCGGTACTTTGCAGGTTCGAGCGGTATTCGATGCAACAAAATCAAACTTAAAAGTGGGATCGTTTGGCCGAGTTCAGATATCAACAACCAAACCAGTTGAACGAGTTCTCGTTCCAGAGCGTTCTATTGGCACAGATCTAGAAAACCGCTTTGTATTAACACTCAATGAAGAGAATACGTTGCAATACAGCATCGTAACCTTAGGCGAACGTTACGGAACATTTCGTGCTATCGAGAATGGCTTGAACGCCGACTCAATTATTGCGGTAAATGGCCCAGCAAAAGTTGGCCCAAATAGCAAAGTCACACCAAAAAATGTCACGCTAGATATTAGCAATACTTCATTGATTATGGCTTCAAACTCAACATCGTTGCCAAACAAACGTTTAGCTCAAGACTAAGAAGACAACCGAATGAAATTTGCACACTTTTTTATTCAAAGACCCATATTTGCCTCTATGTTATCGCTATTGATATTAATAGTAGGCGCAATTTCACTTTTGCAGTTGCCTGTGAGTGAATATCCAGAGGTTGTCCCTCCTACAGTAGTAGTTACAGCAAACTATCCTGGTGCGAACCCAAAAGTAATCGCAGAAACAGTTGCTACGCCTCTGGAGCAAGAAATTAATGGTACAGAAAACATGTTATATATGTTTTCACAGGCAACCAGTGACGGCAGAATGACATTGACCGTAACCTTTGCTTTAGGTACGGACTTGGACAAAGCTCAGGTTCAAATTCAAAATCGCGTCACTACAGCTTTGCCCCGATTACCAGAAGCCGTCCAACGGTTAGGAGTTGTTGCCGAAAAAGCCTCTCCTGATCTCACTATGGTTGTGCATATATATTCTCCAGATTCTAGCCGTGAAGTCAGTTATTTAGCTAACTACGCTAATTTAAACTTGAAAGATGAGATAGCTCGGCTCGGAGGCGTTGGTGATGTGCGCCTTTTCGGTGGTGATGAGTACTCAATGCGCTTGTGGTTAAATCCAGATGAGCTCGCTTCTAGAAATCTAACCGTAATGGACGTTGTCTCAGCCGTCCGATCTCAAAACCAACAGGTGGCAGCAGGCTCATTAGGTGCGCAACCAGCCGCTAATGAAAACCAATTCCAAGTTTTGTTGAACGTAAAGGGCCGTTTGGAGAATATTGATGAATTCAACGACATTATAGTAAAAGTTGACGAAACAGGGGCTTTGACACGTCTTAAAGACGTTGCACGCGTAGAGCTAGGTCAAAACTCTTATGCACTGCGCGCCTTGTTAAATGGTAAACCAGCGGTGGCGATGCCCGTATTCCAGCGCCCTGGTGCTAATGCTATTGAGCTATCGAATCAGGTTCGCTCAACCATGGACCGTTTACAAGCAGCCTTTCCAGCTGGAGTTTCATATGAAATAGCCTACGACCCGACCGTCTTTGTTCGTGGATCGATAGACGCAGTGGTTCATACTCTGCTAGAGGCAATTGTACTAGTTGTTGTTGTAGTCATTTTGTTTTTGCAAACATGGCGCGCGTCTATCATCCCTATCATTGCGGTGCCTGTTTCATTAATCGGTACGTTCGCCGTAATGCAAATGCTCGGAGTATCGATTAACACGCTTTCGTTGTTTGGACTTGTTCTCGCCATAGGCATCGTCGTCGATGACGCCATTGTCGTCGTCGAAAACGTGGAACGGAACATCCATAATGGCCTTGCACCACTAGAAGCAACGAAACAAGCAATGACCGAAGTTACCGGGCCAATTATTGCAATTGCTTTAGTATTATGTGCGGTGTTCATCCCGACGACCTTTATTACAGGGTTATCCGGTCAGTTTTATAAGCAGTTCGCACTAACAATTACGATCTCGACGATTATTTCAGCAATTAACTCGTTGACGTTATCGCCTGCTTTATCAGCACTGCTATTACAAGATAAGAACGCAAAACCCGATCGGCTAACCAAGCTATTGGATGCGGTTTTTGGTAAGTATGTTTTTGCGCCATTCAATAGAATTTTTGAGTACAGCTCGAACCAATATCAAGCTCTGGTCAAGAAGCTGATTCGCTTTAGCCTTGTTGTTGTGGTGGTATACATTGCGTTACTCGGGGGAACGGTTTCTCTATTCAAAGCGGTTCCTGGAGGATTCATTCCTCAACAAGATAAGCAGTATTTAGTTGCGATCGCCCAACTTCCAGATGCAGCAAGTTTAGATAGAACAGAGTCCGTTATTAAAGAAATGGAAAACCTCGCGCTGGCAACACCTGGCGTAGCACAAACGATTTCTTTCCCAGGCTTATCGGTTAATGGTTTTACTAACAGTCCGAATAGTGGCATCGTTTTTGTTACGCTTGAGGACTTCGATAAACGAAATGATCCAACTCTCGGAGCAAATGCGATTGTTGCATCTTTGAATAAGAGCTTTTCAATCATTGATGAAGCCTTCGTTGCGATTTTTCCACCACCACCAATCCAAGGACTTGGCTCAACTGGCGGCTTTAAGCTTCAAATCGAAGACCGTGCGAACAAGGGGTTTGATGAGCTCTTCAAGCAATTGAACTTGGTAATAAGTGAGGCATCAACAAGACCCGAGCTGATGGGATTATATTCCACATTTCGTATACAAGTGCCGCAGATGGACATCCAAATAGACCGTGAACAAGCGATGCTGCAAGGTGTTCCTCTAGAGCAGGTTTTTGATGCGCTTCAAGTTTATTTAGGATCATTATACGTCAATGACTTCAATATGTTTGGTAGAACATACAAAGTGAATGCCCAGGCAGACATGAACTATCGTCTCGAACCTGACCAAATACTTAACTACAAAGTAAGAAATGCTGCCGGACAAATGGTTCCTCTCGGCGCTGTACTGGAGATCATACCCACGATTGGGCCTGACCGCGTGATGCACTATAACGGCTACCCTAGTGCAGAACTAAACGGCAGTCCTGCTTTTGGTTACAGCTCTGACCAAGCCCAAACGGCTATTGAGGAAGTACTGGATCAAAACCTAGCAGAGGGAATGGTTTATGAATGGACTGATGTAACCTACCAACAGATTTTGGCTGGTAACACGATGGTGTATATATTCCCACTTGTTGTTTTGTTAGTTTTCATGGTGCTAGCTTCGCAATACGAGAGTTTAAAACTACCATTCGCTATCATTTTGATCGTTCCTATGACCATTTTTTCTGCACTAGCAGGTGTTTGGTTCATTGGTGGTGACAACAATATATTCACACAAATTGCTTTGATTGTCCTTGTGGCTCTAGCGTGTAAAAATGCCATCTTGATGGTGGAGTTCGCTAAAGAACTTAAAGACAATGGCCAAGATACCTTATCAGCGATTTTGGAAGCATGTCGTTTACGTCTTCGACCGATTCTAATGACATCAATTGCATTTACCGCTGGTGTTATTCCATTAATGATTGGTACAGGGGCCGGAGCGGAAATGCGACAAGCAATGGGTATTGCCGTATTCTCGGGTATGGTAGGCGTAACGGTATTTGGATTACTACTCACACCTGTTTTTTACATGTTAGTGAGTCGAAACAAAAAACGTCAAACACTATAACCATAATATAAATACTCATTTAAATTCATACTAAAGGGAGCTATTGCTCCCTTTTCTTTTGGTTATTAAGTATATTAATAATTTCTAGACAGAGCAGTAGTTATACATGAAACTAATACGCTAATATCTAACTTGGATAAACATTGTGGATTTAGCAAATAAACTACACCTGCTTTTAGAAGTCTCTAAAGCTGGATCTTTTACAAAAGCAGCAGATGGGATGAATATCGACCGCTCTGTTTTATCTAAACACATCAAACAGTTAGAAGAGCACTTAGGCGTTAGGCTATTAAACAGAACAACTCGCGCTCTTTCATTAACGCAAGTCGGCAAGCAAATAGTTGAAAAAGCAGACCAAATATCTCAACTCCTTGATGATACTCAACAAATAGCGGAGAACTTTCAGACTGAGCCTTCAGGGAAAGTACGAATTTCAAGCTCAACATTATTTGGAAAACTCTATCTACAACCTTCGATAGAGAAGTTTTTACATAAGTACCCAAAAGCAAGTGTTGAACTAATGCTAGATGATCTTCATGTAGACGTGATTAGAAGTAATTTTGATATTGCTTTTCGAATCGGACCTATGAGGGATTCATCAATGGTAGCAAGAAAATTAGCAAAAAATACGACTGCAATCATTGCTTCTCGAAATTTAATTGAAAAACATGGTAACCCAGAAACGCCTGATGAGTTAGTTAAGCTACCTTTTATTATTTATTCAAATGGTAATTTTATTGTCGATAAACTTAAATTCTACGACAAAGAAAAATCAGATGGTTTAGATACATACCCAATATCAGGATCATACATGGTCAATGAAGCTGAGCTAATAATTGAAAGCGTAAAGTCAGGTCTGGGCGCAGCACTCATAGGTCAATTTATGCTTCCTAACAACCTAGAGTCTTCTAATTTAGTTCAACTTTTACCAGAATATGAAACTCAAGATTTTGGTGATATTTATGCCATGTACTCACACCGTCAGCAATCACCATTGGTTAGGGCATTCATTGATATCGTTCAAGAAGAAATTGGCATACCACCAGTATGGGAAAAGCATTTCAATAAAAGCTAGGTGATTCTATTTAACCAAAATTAGCAGAAAATAAAAAATAAAATAAAATCAATAAATTAAACCAGGAATGTTTAATATTCATCGAAGTTTAATGTTAGGTGAATTAAGTTCCATTCTAAATGGCGCTTAATTCACTAAATATAAAAAATTCTTGATTTATAATACTAACAAATCCATCACCTATACGAGTTACGATGTATATTAAAGAAAAACACACCTCGGTCACTAGTTTGTTAGTATATAAAATATCTTATCTTATTTTTTTGGTTATTTATACGTTAGCAACGATTTATTTTAGCGTACAAATGGACAAAAGCACATCGGAGAACTCTCTTATAGAAATGACTCAAATAGCATTTGTGCTTTTTTCATCGTTAATGTGTTTGTATAAATCTAAGGAATATCTTGAACTCAAACACATATTAGTAATAATTTCTTCATTTTTTATGGTTATATTCGTTAGAGAAATGGACTACCACATAGAGCAGTATTTCCCTCACGGTTCATGGAAGTATCCTGCTTGGATTATAATAGTCTCAGTCTGTTATTTTTGTTTTAATAATATAGTTAACATAAAAAATGAGGTAAAACTTTTCATTTCTCATTCTAGCTTCACGACATTAACAATTGGATTTTTCATTGTTTTCTTATTCTCACGCTTTGCAGGGTATGGTGATTTTTGGGTCGAGTTCATGGGGAACTCATACAATAGAGATGTGAAAAACTTGGTTGAAGAAAGCTTAGAGTTACTAGGTTACGCGATACTTTTAAACGGTGTTTTACTTATTAAAGTAGAAAATCACTAAGTATAAATAAGAGTTCAAGCTTTGAACTTTTTGGTTAAAAAAAAGCAGCAAATTATATTTGCTGCAAATGATGAAAAAAACAATATGCGTAAGTTAACTTCCTAGCAATGGATGCGTTAACGAGTTAATAATAACGAACCGTAACAATTAAGTCTCGTTGAAAATAATCCATAAAGAATGGCATTTATTACACTGTTAATTATGTAACCTTATCTAATCTAGTTATCACACGCCGTCGTTTTTATATCTTATCTCTTTCCGTCAATAAATAGCTCTTCACATCAGATCCCATTTATCATCCCACAACAGTCGGATTCAAAACAAAGCAATAAAAATCAATAAATTAGAAGTAGCCACTTAAAAAATAAAAAGGAGTAAAAACGAAACTATATCAGATAGAACATATTAAAGATCACCGACTCTGAGTAGAAAGCCGTTCATACTCGTTACGCATACAATCAATAAAGACTTCCATCGCCGGCGTCACACACTTCCCAGCATGATAAGCGCAGAGTGGCTTGATCATCTGTGAAAATTCGGTGAACTCAAGCTCTTGTAAACTGCCCTCTTGCAACTCTTTTTCAACCGTAAAACGAGGTAAGTAAGAGATACCAATATTACTCTCAACGCAATTTTTGATCGTATTAATACTGCTAAGTTCGATCATGTTGTCGATGCTAATATCACGCTCCTGAATAATGCTCTCAAACATCCGTCGAAAAAGGCACTTAGGGCCATTGCTTATAAACCCTAAATCAATATGTTGCTCTCTCTTCTTTAAATCTAGCCCTTTTAAAAGCGGTGAAGCAACCAATACCAGTGGCTCGTGCTCAAACTCGTGGACCTTGAGCGTATCGTCATTACCTACTCGATAAAACACACCTAAATCAGCTTTATCCGCTATCAACTCATCTCGAATCTGATAGCAATTTTGTGATTGCAGAGAGAGTCTGACATTGGGCGCTCTGATCCTGAACTCTTTTAAAACATTAGCCATCTTATAAGCAAGTTGAGTCTCAGCAACCAGCACTTTCAATTCACCGGTCGGCTCCGAGTTTTCTTGCTGTGCTGTTCCCTCAATATTTTCCATCACTCGCGACAGTTCATAGACGTAAGGCAGTATCTTTTCTCCTGCTTGAGTCAAAACCATCTTACGCCCTATTTTTTCGAACAGCTGCAGAGACAGATCTTGTTCCAACTGCTTGATTTGAAAGGTGACGGTTGATTGCGTGCAATAAAGCTTCTGTGACGCTTTTAGAAACGATCCTTCTTCAACAATAGCTTTAAAAGTAAGAAAGCGTTTTAGATTCATGACTAGACTCCACAACCAACAGTTCAATAAATTAAAAGTCTAAGTTTTAATTTATTCAATTTTTTAATCAATTGTAGCGAAGTATAGTGCAGTAAAAACAGGAGAGATAGAGATGACCGCCATCTACACCGCATTTTTTACTTACGTAATCATTACTTCAATTACACCAGGGCCAAACAACATTTTATCGCTCAGCATCGCGACGCAATATGGACTAAAACGCTCAACAAAAGTGATTTCGGGGATGTTTTGTGGCTATGTTGTTTTGATGCTACTTTGTGGCGCTTTCACGTATAACATGATCAGCCTCTTGCCCGTGATTACACCTTGGCTAACATGGATTGGAGCAGCTTATATTGTTTGGTTGGCTTGGGGGCTTGCTACGAGTGAGATCAAAACTTCATCGGATAATTCTAAAGGTATCAGTTTCTTAACAGGTTTCGGTTTGCAGTTCGTTAATGTGAAAATCATTCTTTATGGAATTACCTCTATTTCTACGTTCGTACTGCCCCACACTCAGAATATCTACTGGATCTTAGCGACTAGCCTCATTCTTGCTTTGATCGCACTTCTTAGCAACGTAGTCTGGGCCGTTGCAGGAAAGCTACTTCAATCGCAATTCCAGAGATATGGCAAAGTCATCAATATGAGCTTAGCAGCAGCTCTGATCTATTGTGCGACACAGTTATTTACTTAAGTATATAGTTGATCATCAAGAACAATATTGCTCTTCAACTTAGACGACTACGTTTATGTGAAGAGCAAATTCTGCTCTACAAATCGCTGCGGTTTCTCGTGCCCTTACTCGCTCCTTCATACGGCAGTTTTTGAAGAAGTAGATTCAACGTCACTTAATCAACCTAAAGATACGAAATCTTTTTTAGTTATACAGACACGGCCTTGGCGACCTCGGCAATAACTAAGCATTACTTAGTATACACAAATCAGAAAAACTAAGATAATCTTAGTCATCCAAGTCCTTCGTATGAACTTTAAGTGTTGTTTGATAATCCACTCCCAGCCCGCCTTAAGCATGCGCGTAAACAAGCGAATCTATCCCAAAAAGCACTGGGCATCCGTATCGGCATGGATGATAGTTCTGCAAGTGCAAGGATGAATCAATACGAAAGGGAGCGCCATACTCCCGACGTAAAAACGCTCAAACTTATCGCAGATGAGCTAAACGTGCCTCTAAACTATTTTTTTTGTGAAGATGAAATCACCGCTGAACTTGCTGTGAATCTCCACAAGCTGTCAAATGATGACAAGCAAAGAGTGCTTGAGAGCACAGCCCAGCTGATTGCGGACGCAATCGCCACGAAGTCGAGTACGTAATTGGGATTAAACGCCTAAGAATACGTATCAATACCAAAGAATCAAAGAGCATAACTAAGGGTTCAACATGGCTACAACAAAAGCACTTGTGGTTTTTTCCGGTGGGCAGGACTCTACGACCTGCTTAATCGATGCATTAAATACATATGATGAGGTTCATGCTATAACGTTTGATTATGGCCAGCGTCATTCAGATGAAATAGATATCGCTATCGAATTAGGTAAGCAACTTAACATCAAAAGCCACAAAGTCCTGGATGTAAAATCAATTAATGAGTTAGCGATAAGCTCGCTGACAAGAGACAACATTCCGGTATCTAATGACTTAAGCGACGCTAACGTACCCAATACATTCGTTCCAGGGAGAAACATTCTCTTTCTTACTTACGCATGTATCCATGCTTACCAGCTTGGCATTCAAGACATCATTACGGGAGTCTGCGAAACAGACTTTAGTGGTTACCCTGACTGCCGAGACAACTTTATTCGCTCTCTAAATCTCTCTTGCAATTTAGGTATGGATAAAGCCTTCAACATTAAGACTCCTTTAATGTGGCTTACTAAAGCAGAGACCTGGGCTCTAGCTGATAAGCACAATATGTTGGAGTTTGTCCAAAACAATACGTTAACATGTTACAACGGAATCGTTGGTAAAGGCTGTGGTGAATGCCCAGCGTGCCTACTGCGACAAAGCGGCTTAGAAGAATACTTAGCGAGCAAATAGTCTTTGTTAGCGGTAATAGCGCTGGGATAAAACCTTTTGCGTTAGCTTCTAAACGTTTTATCTCAGCGTGAAACTCCAGCCAACAGAGCTTCATTTTGATGCCGCCAGATTGGTGGCATCAATTAAATGCGAAACGATTGTCGAACCAAAGATAGCACTACACCACAACAGCCAACACTGCTTAGCTTTTACAACGCTATAAATTGCTTAGATATATCGACAATGTTTCGATAGCAAAGCTACCAACGGCATTACTCGCGAAACCGGGATTAGATAGAAAAGCTACCTCGAATGATGACGAGTCTCTCGTCTAAGCAATACTCAAATATTTATGAGTTTGAACAGACAAACGCCAATTGCGGGCAATGCACGTATCAATACACAATTGCGTAGCACGAGGCTTCTGGCTAATTGGTTGTAGTGCAATGATAGTCTCAGCCGCTACGTTCGCATTTGCTAAAAGGTCATCAAGGTGGTCGATGTCTTTCTGGGTGCCGACTGGATGCTTAATCTCATTTGCCCGCTCTAACGCGCTATTAAGCACTGGTAATTTACCTTTCATTGCTACTTTTGGTGACACTGTCACCCACGTATTTTCTGAAGTAATCACTTCTGATGTGCCACTGGTTTCAATTTGGCATTGGCACCCCATATCTTCAAACGCCTTTGTTAAAGGGCGCAGATCATAAATACAAGGCTCTCCACCAGTAATCACGATATGCTTAGCATTAAAGCCTTGCTGTTGATATTGCTCTACGATGTTCTCGGCAGATGCAACACACCACGTCGGAGAGTCTTCCGTTTTCACCAGAATATCGCCTATTTGACGTTGATCATTCTCATCTGCATACCACGTTTGTTTGGTATCGCACCATGAGCAACCAACCGGACACTCTTGAAGCCGAACAAAAACAGCAGGGACTCCAGTGAAAACCCCTTCCCCTTGGATGGTTTCAAACATCTCATTTAGCTTATACAACGCAGAACTCACTCAACTCATAACATTTCGAGGCGAAGACCATAATGGACACGCGTGTCTAGGTCAATTTAAACCAAAAATTAATTGTTAAAATAGACCATTTTGTAGTTTCATAGCGTAATGAATATAGGTTTCTGGTTAACGTTAAACCAAGCCTTATTCACTGACAGCTCCCAAAAAACTTTAAGGTAAGAAATGATGTATAAACTGATCGCACTAGATATGGATGGCACGCTACTCAATAGTGATAAAGCCATTTCTGAAGAAAACAAACAAGCGATCGCAAAAGCTCGAGAAGCAGGCGTTACTGTCGTTCTCGCTTCTGGTCGCCCATTAGAAGGAATGCAAGACAAGCTCGACGAACTGAATATCCATTCCGATCGAGATTTTGTTCTTTACTACAACGGTTCGATGGTCAAGAACGTAGGCACAAACGACATCATCCACCAGCAAATCATAGATGGTAAAGCTGCAAAATTGGTGGCGCGAAAAGCCGAAGAGCTAGGTGCGTACGTCCATGCTTTTAGTCAAGTTCATGGTTTAATCACCAACGAACACAACCCTTACACCGATATTGAAGCAAAGATAAATGGCTTAAATGTCACCGAGATGAACTTCGAATCACTAGAAGACGATCATCCAATCATCAAAGCTATGATGGTTGCAGAGCCAAGCAAACTAACAGAAGTTATAGCAGCACTGCCAGCTGAAATGCGCGAAGCGTTTACGGTTGTTCAAAGCGCTCCGTTTTTCCTTGAGTTTCTTAACCCTGCGAGCAACAAAGGTATTGGTGTTGCCGCAATTGCCGAGTATCTGGGAATTAAACCGGAAGAAGTTATCTGTATGGGTGACGCAGAAAATGACCACCACATGCTGAAATACGCTGGCCTTGGTATCGCGATGGCAAATGCAATGGAAGAAACCAAGCAAATCGCTGACTACATTACGGCAAGTAATGATGAGCACGGTGTCGCTAAAGCTATAGAAAAGTTCGTGCTCAATGCATAGCCCTTTCCGCCATGTCTGTTGCGTTAAGCTTCTTACGTTTAACACCCCTAGCCGTCCAAGATAGGCAAGCGGCGTTGTTCGTGGACTAAACGTGTAAAAGCCTTGCTGTAATGCAAGGCTTTGTTTTTACTCAAATACTAATAGATAACAAATACAGCCATCAATCTAGCAACGTTTTGCTCGGTTGGTTTTCACAAGTCAGCTTCCTTGCAAGCAGCATAAATAACAACATTAATAATGGATAATGTAACGTCGACAAGACTAATGACCACAAACCGCTAAACGATACGATATTAGCCGAGTACAAATAGAGTTGATCAACAAGCAACAATGCCAGCGTCACAAAGATCATCTGCCGAGTATCTAAATGTGCTTTCGACTCTTTAAATGTCATGACCAACGCTGATGCAGTGATTAAAATTGCTAACCAGCGACCAAACACAGGTAATGGCCAGATGACGGAGATGACCGATGTTGCCGCAGTCATAATGAACCAGACGCCTTTTGAGCTTAGAACTTGATCAACGTTCACATCTTGATTTGTCTCCAGTCGAAGAACATGCCAAGCCACCAAGCTGCCTAACAGCGCGCCAAATAACATATCTAAAATAAAGGCACTGCCGAGGAAAAACTTACCTAACACCACAGTAAGAGTGATGAACACGAAGACTGCCGTTGTTCCATTCAAACCAAAATACTGGGTTCTATGAAACAAGAACGTCAGCACACAAAACCACACAGCGATAGGCAAGCTAGGAAAACTAAAGCCAAAGCTGTGCGTTAACTCCATCATTGGTATATAGACATGTGGGCGCGGTAGCGAAAAGCCTTGTTGAGCGACAAGCACCATAAGCGACGTTGCACTAATTGCGAAAAAGAGTCGGTACACAAACCGGCTACCAAAGCGCATCATGGCAAAAGGAAATAGAAAGAGTAGTACCGTCGGTTCTGTCAGATCTATAACGAGTTTCGAGATCTGACTAGCTACCTCGTAACTCGTTTCTGACAACGCCCCTACCCAACTCTGTAAATCTATCAGCCACGCCAATTCAACCTGACGAAATGAAGGCGCGGATTCGATCAACTGAGTCACATAAGATACTGATTGCTTGGTAGCTTGATCAAAAAACTGAGTGGCTTGTGGCCATTGCTCAGGATAACGATATAAAGATGATGGTAATTCAGATGGGCTAAGCAACATCGCTGACGCAACTTCTACTCCATAATGAGGGGCAAACCAAATAGGCAGTTCATTTCCACCTAAAGAATTATTCATAGAAAAAGCGATAATGTCAGAGTCTGATATACAGTCGTAAAAAACCGCAGTGTCCGTTCTGCCAAGCTCCTCTCCAACCGTAACCACTATACCGGTTTCTTCCCACGTTTCTCGTTGAGCAGCAACTTGTGGAGACTCACCATCAATAATGGTTCCGCCAGGTAGAGAAATCTTATCCGTTAATACTTCATGAACTAGCACTAACTTGTCATCAGCGCGAACAATACAGAGCGCTCCTTTAACTTCGCTCGCAGTGGCTTTAGCCGTAGAGATCGGTGAAACAGGTAACAAAATAAAACAAAGGATGAGTAATAACAGCTGTCTCAACACAAAATATGACCTTAAATAAACATAATGATAACCAATGAATCATGGCAGTTAATCTTATCTTTTTCGACAAAAATTAAGTAACGAGTTATGCCAAACTGAGTTGATCGCGTAAAACCTGATCTCAACGCTCACTGGAGAATAATTTAATGCAAACCTGACAAAAATCAGACAAAACATAAAATGTTGATCGCAATTCTGCCAGTTATATAAAGATAACGTCAGGAAAAAGTCATACACATTTTGTGGGTTCTCATAGTTGACACAATAAAAAAGGGCTTATTATTCGCAAACAATAAACCCCAGTTATGGTAACTATGTACTGATCGTTGAAACCAAGAATGAATCTTATCTCATGGTCAACGAATCAAATTCACTGGCCCGATCGTTAGTTAGACTTGCAATTCGCATCGCCGACTTTTTGCCAAACACCCCAAGGCCCTGAGTCTGCTGGATTATCACCTTGAGTCCACCACTGCGCTTGCCAAACTTTACCATTCCAAGTAACCGTATCTCCTTTGAGATACACTAAGCTGGCTTGCCATACAGTTTTACAGCTATCTGTGGGAGGCGTTGTCACCGTTTTCGCTTGAGCGGATACTAACGCTTGGTATTGTGTGCTGGTCTTATCAACGTTGAAGTTCAAAACCACTCTTGCTTCTCCGCTCTGAGTAGCACCAAATTCAACATCAATACGACAACTTGCATTCATTGCTAACGTCGCCTGAGAGCACTGATCATTGGCAATAACAGCTGCATCAGTAACACCCGAAGCAAACGCGCGAACATTTTCCACAGTGAAGGTGGTGTTCCCTGAATTCTGGATAACAAAGCTATGTTGCTGTAACTCCCCAACATTAAATGATGCCAGTGTCTGTTCGGTGGTGTATCCAACAGAAACATTCTCTTTTGGTGGTGTTACTGTTCCGATAACACCATCGACAAAATTGCGCATAGCAGCGATATCGCTATAAACCCCATACATACCAGGACGAGCACAACCTATTCCCCAACTGACCACACCAAGTTGAGTAATTACACCACTGCGATTAATGACGATTGGACCACCACTATCTCCCTGACAAGAATCTATCCCACCTTGAGGAATACCAGCACAGAATGACACTTCTCCAACCGTTGTGTAGTTGCCACCGGCTTGACGGCAAGTCATATCCGACACAAGTGGGACGTCAACCTCTTGCAATCGAGACGGAGAGCTTCCTCCTTCAGAAGTTCGCCCTAAGCCAGCAACACTAAGCCAATCTCCGATGCTCGCGTATTGCGTTAGACTACCATTCGCAATCTCAACTGAAGAAACAGCTTGAGGCACAGAGTCGAGCTTCAATACCGCGAGGTCATGAGAAAGCGTCGCGCGGCGATATGCCGGGTGCATATGGATCTCACTGACGTTTGCACGAACACCATCACTACCGTTATAAACAACGCCACCGATTTTAACCGCAATCTGACTCGGAGAATCACCCTCAACACAATGTGCAGCAGTCAGGACGTAACCATTCCCGATATAACTGGCCCCACAATACGATCGGTTACCATAACGACTAACAATTTGGGTGTAGAATTTCCAGTCACGTGGGTCGGCAGTTACTCCGCCTACGATCTGGGGTTGGATAGTGTGATTTTGCGTCTGTGACAAATCATCAGCACTTGCGAACATTGGCAAAACGGCTAAAGCAAGTAACGATTTTGTTAGTTTCAAAATATTGTCCTCTTGTTTTTGTAAGCACGATCCTCGTGCTACTAATAAACAAGCAGACAAAAACGCCGATACCAATGTAGGTGCATATCAATTTGTTAACATTGCGAGTAGCTTATAGAGAAAAGTCTATTGACGAACTGAATGATTTCAATTCGATCGAACCTAAATCACAATATTAAAGTTAAATACGATTATTCGTTCAGCGGTTTTCTTAAATAGTGGATATGGTGTGCAAATCCTTGTTTTTCATACAAAGATATTGCGCCCTGGTTAAAATGCCATACTTCAACAAACATCTGTTTTGCACCGTAATCAGAGAACGTTGACTCAATTTTATTAATCAAAGCCTGCGCCGTACCTTGTTTTCGATATTCAGGCAGCACATAGAGCTCATCCACGCTTCCCATCATAACTGGCTGGCTGACGGTAGAAATAAGTTCACAGAAGTGACCAGAAATAAAGCCAATAATTTCATCTCCTTGTTTTGCTACGTAAACAAGGCACTCAGGGTCATCAATATATCGAGCAATGCTTTTTTCTTGTTCTATCTCCTCTGCCGTTTTGAAAAGCTCAGGAGATTGAAGATGATGCTCATCATGAAGCTCGAACATAAGATCGTTGAGCAACTCTAGGTCGCTAAAACACGCAGGTTTAATCGCAAACGTGGTCATACAAAGGGTCACTAAAAATGGAATGGCTGTAGTTTGTGAGGAAAACGTCGTATTGGCAAGTCACAAATGCTTTCACGATACGTTTGTACTGTTTGAGCAACAAAAAAGCCCCTGTACTTAATAAACGTACAGAGGCAGAACCAACCTACAGAGTTCGAGGATCAGGGGTTAGTTAGAATTGAGTTTTTCTCAGCGTCGTAGCACTCGCTCAATTTCGTTCAAGCTACTTGGGTCATCAATCGTTGACGGAACGGTGTATTTTTCACCATCAGCTATTTGACGTATAGTTCGACGCAAAATTTTACCTGAACGTGTTTTCGGTAAACGGTCTACAACCAACGCATGCTTGAAGCAAGCAACTGCACCTATCTCACTACGCACTTTGCCAACAAGCTCACCTTCAAGGTCTAGCTCATCCACTTTGACGCCGTCTTTCAGTACAACAAAACCAAGTGGAAGCTGACCTTTTAGATCATCGTGGATACCGACCACCGCACATTCTGCAATCGCTGGGTGGCCTCCTACTATTTCTTCCATTTCACCTGTCGACAATCGGTGTCCCGCGACATTAATCACATCATCAATACGTCCCATAATAAACAGGTAACCGTCTTCATCCAGATAGCCACCATCACCAGACACGTAGTAGCCTGGGAACTGGCTAAGATAACCAGTTTCAAAACGGTCATGATTACGCCAAACCGCTGGCAGACAACTTGGTGGTAGCGGACGTTTTAATGCGACAAAGCCTTGTTGGTTAGGCCCGACAGCCTCTCCAAGTTCATTCAGAATTTCGACCTGATAACCCGGAATGGGCTTCGTCGAAGAACCAGCTTTAACTGGCATCATTTCGACACCTGTCGGGTTGCCAGCGATGGCCCAGCCCGTCTCGGTTTGCCACCAGTGGTCAATAACGGGCTTGTCCGCTTTGCTCTGAACCCACTCCAGTGTCGGAGGGTCAAGGCGTTCTCCCGCCATAAAGATGTTTTTCAGATTCGACAAGTCGTACTGTTTTAAGTGCTCGCCTTCCGGGTCCTCTTTCTTAATCGCACGAAACGCCGTTGGTGCAGAGAACAACGCATCTACTTTATATTCATCACACACTCGCCAAAATGCGCCAGGATCCGGTGTTCGAACAGGCTTGCCTTCGAATAGGATAGTAGTGCAACCGTGAATCAGTGGGGCGTAAACAATGTAAGAGTGCCCTACTACCCAGCCCACATCAGATGCCGCCCAAAAGACGCCATCTTGAGGAATGTTATAGATTGCGCTCATGGAGTACTTCATCGCGACAGCATGGCCACCGTTATCACGCACAACGCCTTTCGGCTTACCTGTCGTGCCCGATGTATAAAGTATGTAGAGCGGATCGGTTGCTAACACCGGAACACAACCATGTGGCAGCGCTTGTTTGTACTCTCGCAGCCAATCTAAGTCTCTTTCTTGGTTTAGCTCAGCGTCGCACTCTGGACGTTGGAAAACAAACACTTTCTCAGGCTTCCAACGGCTGTCCATAATGGCTTTGTCTACCATTGGTTTGTATGGAATGACTTTGTTGATCTCAATCCCGCACGACGCCGTCATGATCACTTTCGGCTCTGCATCTTCAATTCGTACAGCAAGCTCATTAGGTGCAAAACCACCGAATACTACGGAATGAATCGCCCCCAAACGCGCGCAGGCAAGCATCGCCATTGCGGCTTCTGGGATCATCGGCATATAAATAACGACTCGGTCGCCTTTTTCAACACCTTGAGCAGACAGCATGCCAGCAATTTTTGCTACTTGGTCACGTAGATCGCTATAGGTGTACGTGGCTTTACGACCTGTCACTGGCGAGTCATAAATGAGTGCAGTATTATCACCGCGTCCTTGCTCGCAATGGTAATCTAATGCTAACCAGCACGTATTCATTACACCATCTGGAAACCAACGTTCTATGCCGTTTTCATCAGATTTCAAGATAGTTTTAGGAGATTCAAACCAATCGAGATTCTCCGCTTGAGCGCGCCAAAAACTCTCCGGTTCATTCTTCGCCCATAAGTATTCTTTTTCGTATGAAGACATATTGCTTCCTCCAGTATGTCCTGACATTGCTCTCGTTCTACTCAAAGATCGCTCTTTTAATCCAAAGATCGTCTCTTTTAATCGAAGACATAGAAGGGTACACGCACAAATCCCTCCATCAGTATTCTCGCACTTCGGCTCATAATGGCTTTTTGCACCACCCAGCCCTGCTCAGTTTGCTTCGCTTGTGCCCCAACTTTTAACGTTCCTGACGGGTGACCAAAAGTCACGGACTCTTTTTCACCGCCACCAGCGGCTAAATTCACTAACGTTCCGGGCACACACGCAGCAGAAGCAATAGCAACGGCTGCTGTTCCCATCATTGCATGATGTAGCTTGCCCATCGACAGCGCGCGAACGAGCACATCAATATCCGACTCATTAACGGCTTTACCACTTGAAGACAGGTAACTTTTCGGTTTAGAAACAAACGCTATTTTCGGCGTATGTTGGCGTGTTTGAGCTTCTTCTAAATCAGAAATCAGGCCCATTTTTAACGCGCCATATGCGCGGATGGATTCGAACATCGCTAATGCTGTGTCATCGTTGTTGACATCGTCTTGCAGCTCGGTGCCCTGATATCCTATCGATTCAGCATCAATAAAAATGGTTGGTATGCCCGCGTTAATAAAGGTCGCGTTGAACGTACCCACATCCGGCACCACCAAATCATCAACTAAGTTGCCCGTTGGGAACATACTTCCTTCGCCATCGGAAGGATCAACAAAATCCACTTGAATCTCTGCCGCTGGAAACGTGACACCATCGAGTTCAAACTCTCCGGTTTCTTGGACGAAACCATTGACGATTGGCACGTGAATCAAAATCGTTTTGCTTATGTTCACTTGCCAAACACGCACCGTCACAATGCCATTGTCTGGAATACGGTCTTGTGGGATCAGACCAGCATGAATGGCGAAAGGACCGACAGCGGCAGACAAGTTGCCGCAGTTACCACTCCAATCGACGAATGGTTTGTCGATCGACACTTGGCCAAATAAGTAGTCAACATCGTGATCGGCTCTGCTGCTGCGCGAAACAATCACTGTTTTACTGGTGCTTGACGTCGCGCCCCCCATGCCATCAATTTGCTTCGCGTAAGGATCAGGGCTGCCAATAACGCGTAGCAACAGTTTGTCACGTGCGGCTCCAGCCACTTGCGCTTCTTGAGGTAAATCCTCTAGGTTGAAAAAGACACCTTTACTCGTGCCGCCACGCATGTACGTCGCGGGCACTTTTATTTGGCTTGTTTGATTCGGAGTATTATTTGACATACGCACTCCTTATTGTGCCAAGAAATCTTGCGCGAAACGCTGCAGAACACCGCCCGCGTTGTACACGTGAACTTCGTCAGCGGTATCTAAGCGACAAGTAACCGGAACATCGACTCTATCGCCGTTGCTGCGTGTGATAACCAGCGCTAAATCAGCGCCCGGCTTGATTTCTCCAACCACGTCGTAAAGTTCCGTACCATCCAGCTCTAGCGTATTGCGGTTAACGCCTGGCTTAAATTGCAGTGGTAGTACGCCCATGCCAACCAAGTTAGTACGGTGAATACGCTCAAAGCCTTCAGCAACAATGGCTTCTACGCCTGCCAGTCGAACGCCTTTTGCTGCCCAGTCACGGGATGACCCCTGACCATAGTCAGCACCTGCAACAACAATCAGTGGTTGCTTGCGGTTCATGTAGGTCTCAATCGCTTCCCACATGCGTACAACCTGACCTTCCGGCTCGATTCGCGCCAGAGAACCCTGAACCACTTCACCGTTCTCTTTCACCATTTCGTTAAATAGTTTCGGGTTAGCAAAGGTCGCGCGTTGCGCCGTTAAGTGGTCACCACGGTGAGTCGCGTAAGAGTTGAAATCTTCTTCTGGCACACCCATTTTCGCTAAGTATTCACCTGCTGCGCTGCTTGCGAGAATCGCGTTGGATGGTGATAAGTGATCAGTGGTGATGTTGTCGCCCAGAATCGCCAATGGACGCATACCAGACAATGTTCTTTCTCCCGCTAGCGCACCTTCCCAGTACGGTGGTCGGCGGATGTAGGTACTCATCGGACGCCAGTCGTACAGCGGGTTGGGATTTTGCTCTTGATCATTCAGCTTAAACATCTGAATGTAAACTTGCTTAAACTGCTCAGGTTTAACATGAGTACCGACAACTGCATCGATCTCTTCATCGCTTGGCCACAAATCATTGAGATAAATTGGTTTGCCGTTTTGGTCCGTGCCAAGCGCATCGCGCTCGATATCAAAACGAATTGTACCGGCTAGTGCATAAGCGACAACCAATGGTGGTGAAGCCAAGAAAGCTTGTTTGGCGTACGGATGGATTCGACCATCAAAGTTACGGTTACCAGAAAGCACCGCTGTCGCATATAAATCACGGTCGATGATCTCTTGTTGGATTTTTGGATCCAGCGCACCACTCATACCGTTACAAGTTGTACATGCGTAACCAACAATGCCAAAGCCAAGCTTCTCTAGCTCTGGTAATAAGCCCGCTTCTTCCAGATACAAGCGTGCAACTTTAGAACCCGGAGCAAAAGACGATTTCACCCACGGTTTACGTACAAGACCAAGTTCGTTGGCTTTCTTCGCCACAAGGCCAGCAGCAACCACGTTTCTTGGGTTACTGGTATTCGTACATGAGGTAATAGCAGCGATGATCACTGCACCATCTGGCAACTCGCCTTCTTTCTCTTCCCACGCTCCAGAAATGCCGCGCTGTGCCAACTCAGAAGTTGGTAAACGACGATGAGGGTTTGACGGACCAGCCAAGTTACGGCTAACTGATGATAAATCGAACTCTAGTACGCGCTCGTAAACGGCGCTATCAAGATCGTCTGCCCAAAGACCGGTTTGTTTTGCGTAATTTTCTACTAGAGCAACTTGTTCTTCATCTCGACCAGTTAGTTTCAAGTAATTGATGGTCTGCTCATCAATATAAAACATGCCAGCTGTTGCGCCGTATTCTGGTGTCATGTTTGAAATCGTTGCGCGGTCTCCGATCGTTAGATCACGTGCGCCTTCTCCGAAGAATTCAAGATATGAAGATACCACACGCTCATTACGCAGAAACTCAGTAATCGCGAGGACAATATCCGTTGCGGTAATGCCCGGTTGACGTTTACCCGTCAGTTTGACACCGACAATATCTGGTAGACGCATCATTGATGGTCGGCCAAGCATGACGGTTTCTGCTTCCAGACCACCGACACCTATCGCAATAACACCAAGAGCGTCTACGTGAGGCGTATGACTGTCCGTACCCACACAGGTGTCTGGGTAGGCAATGCCCTGCTTTGCTTGTACCACAGGAGACATTTTTTCCAAGTTGATTTGGTGCATGATGCCATTCCCAGCTGGAATCACGCTGACGTTTTCAAACGCTGTTTTACACCACTCGATAAAGTGGAATCGGTCTTCATTACGGCGCTCTTCAATCGCGCGGTTTTTGTCGAAGGCATCAGGGTCAAAGCCCGCATGTTCAACCGCTAAAGAGTGGTCAACGATCAATTGTGTCTCAACCACTGGGTTCACTTTTGCAGGATCGCCGCCCTGATCTGAAATGGCATCGCGCAGACCCGCTAAATCGACTAGAGCGGTCTGACCAAGAATGTCATGACAAACAACGCGTGCTGGATACCAAGGAAAATCAAGATCGCGTTTGCGTTCTATTAACTGTTTCAGGCTATCTTTCAATGTGTTCGGGTCACAGCGACGGACCAGTTGCTCAGCTAGCACGCGAGAGGTATAAGGGAGTGTTTCATAGGCTCCAGGAGAAATGGCATTGACGGCTTCGCGTGCATCAAAATAATCCAGTTGAGTTCCCGGAAGCGGCTTACGATATTGGGTATTAATATTTGTGTTCATGGTTTGCTTCCATTCAGTCTTTACATCTTGCCTTCATCAAGGTTTTCTATTGCTCCAGAAACACAGTGATGAGAGGTTCTCCTTCCTCTGTTAGAGAGAATGACAAAGGAAGGAGGTGGTCAACCAAAGCATATAATGCCCTCGTTGACCTTCGCGCTAGCGATTCTCGATAGGCACCCATTCTTGATGATCTGGGCCCGTATAATCGGCACTTGGGCGAATAATACGGTTATTGGCACGCTGTTCATAAACGTGTGCAGCCCAGCCCGTTAAACGACTCATCACAAAGATTGGGGTGAATAGTTTGGTTGGAATGTCCATGAAGTGGTAAGCCGATGCATGGAAGAAGTCCGCATTACAGAACAGACCTTTCTCTCGCTTCATCACTGATTCAACACGCTCAGAAACCGCATATAGATGTGTATCACCAACTTGTTTCGATAGCTCTTTGGACCAGCGTTTTATTAAGGCGTTGCGAGGGTCACTTTCACGATAAATCGCATGACCAAATCCCATTATCTTGTCTTTATTGGCTAGCATTTTCATGATGTTCGCTTCCGCCTCATCGGGCGTTTGCCAATCTTCAATCATTTCCATCGCCGCTTCGTTTGCGCCGCCGTGAAGTGGTCCACGAAGCGTACCGATTGCTGCCGTGATACAAGAATGGATGTCTGACAACGTTGATGCACAAACGCGTGCTGCGAATGTAGAAGCATTAAACTCATGTTCAGCATAAAGAATGAGCGAGCAATGCATCACTTGTTTGTGCAGCGCAGATGGCGCTTTGTCTGTAAGTAATCGCAAGAAGTAACCACCGATGCAATCTTCAGTCTGATCCTCGGTGTTGATACGCACGCCATCATGACTAAAGCGGTACCAGTAACAGATGATGGCAGGGAACAAGGCTAGCATACGTTCGGTTGCTTTCAGTTGCTCCTCGAAGCTCATTTCCTGCTCTAGGTTACCCAATACAGAACAACCCGTGCGCATTACGTCCATTGGGTGTGCGCTTGCAGGAATCAACTCTAAAGCTTGTTTTAGCTCGGCTGGCAAACCTCTAAGGCTGAGTAGGTATGTCTTGTACGCATCAAGTTCTTGTTGATTCGGCAAGTGACCGCGTAACAGAAGATGAGCCACTTCTTCAAACTGTGCGTTGTTCGCAAGATCAGTAATATCGTATCCACGATAAGTTAAACCAGTTCCCGTTTTTCCGACAGTACATAAAGCTGTGCTTCCTGCGCTTTGACCACGAAGGCCTGCGCCACCTAATTCTGCTTTCTTTTCTGCAGTTTGAGACATTGTTTGAACTCCTTTTCTGTCTGACTTTTCCCTCTCTGGGGTGTTTTTAGCCAAACGAATTTCACGTTATTAGATGAGATAAATTCCGATTATCTTTTTCTTGGGCTTCCGTCTATTTTTGCTTTTCCCCGCTATTTCCCTTCAGAGAATAACTGGTCAAGTTTGTCTTCGTAGTCGTGGTAATTCAGGTGCTGATACAACTCTTTACGTGTTTGCATCGAATCAACCAGTGCTTCCTGATTACCCACTTCTAGCAAATGTTTGTAGACCGTTTCAGCAGCTTTGTTCATGGCACGGAACGCACTTAATGGATAAAGCACCATGTCCACTTTTGCTTTCGCTAGCTCATCGCAGCCATACAGCGGTGTCGCGCCAAATTCTGTAATATTCGCTAGAATAGGAACGTGCTTTCCGGTCGCTTGCTCAAGCGCATTTGAGAACTGAAGGTACTGGTCCAGCTTGTTCATCGCTTCTGGGAAGATCATGTCTGCGCCAGCTTCCACACACGCAATCGCGCGCTCGATTGCGCTGTCCATGCCTTCAACAGCTAACGCGTCAGTACGAGCCATAATCACGAAACTTTCATCATTGCGTGCATCAACCGCGGCTTTTACACGATCAACCATCTCTTGCTGGCTGACTATTGCTTTGTTCGGACGATGACCACAACGTTTCTGTGCGACTTGGTCTTCCATGTGCACCGCTGCCGCGCCCGCTTTTTCCATCGCTTTGATCGTGCGAGCAATGTTAAATGCACCGCCAAAGCCCGTGTCGATATCAACCAAAAGAGGCAAATCACATGCGTTAGTAATACGGTCAACATCAACCAAAACGTCGTTTAATGTTGTGATACCGAGATCCGGCAATCCGTATGACGCATTTGCGATACCGCCACCAGACAAGTAAATCGCTTGGTGACCCAAGTTTTTTGCCATCATGGCGCAATACGGGTTTATAGTGCCGACAATTTGTAGTGGATTATTTTGTTCAATGGCGAGTCTGAATTTCGCTCCCGGTGTTAAGCTCATGACGAATTCCTTCTAGTCTTTGTCTAAACTTTCTGCATGTATAATTTGAGATTGGATGAGCTTTCGACTTCCTGATATGTGTCTTCTCATCAACATTTCTGCAAGCTCTTCATCGCGATTGCGAATGGCTTCCAAAATGAATTTGTGTTCGGTGAGCGCCTCATTCGGGCGAGATTGTGCACGTGGCGACTGGTAACGATACATCCGTAATAAGTGATAGAGTTCATCACACAGCAGAGATATTAACTTACTGTTTCTGCTCGCTTGGATGATGCGATAGTGAAAATCAAAGTCACCATGTTGATGGAAGTAAGACGCGCCTTCCATTTGGTCTATATGCTTGGAGTGTGTCGACAATAGCATTTCCAAGCTTAAGAGCTCTTCTTGCGTAATGTGTCGCGCAGCTAACCTTGCCGCCATGCCTTCCAATGCTTCTCGAACGGCATAAAGTTCTATCAGCTTTTCCGGAGAAAAAGTGGTCACTCTAGCCCCAACATGAGGAATTCGCTCGATGAGCCCTAGCCCCTCTAAGCGCATCAATGCTTCACGCAAAGGCCCACGACTGACTTGATATTTCTTTGCTAGCTCAGGCTCTGATATCTTATGGCCAGGCTTCACGTCGCCATTAACAATGACTTCAATGAGTGTTTCGGTCAGCGTTTCGGATTTGGTGTGTTCTTTCTCAGAACCCAGCACTTTATAACGAGCTTTCAACTCAGAGTTCATATTCAGATACTCTTGTTACCGACATCGAAATGTCTACAATTTCTTAACCTGAATATAAAGTAGTCGATCAAAGTGTCGACAATCAAGCAAATTGTCGACAATTTAGACTAAGGTCGTAATTTAAATTGGCCTAAAATGCCTATTAAGTGCCGTTTTTAGCAGAAATAAAGAATGGTGAGTTCACATTGTCGACAACTTATAAACCTTTAAGCTTATGATCTAAAAACTAAAAGCTCAGCTTTCGAACAATAATCGGATAAAAAACTATTCTTTAGGTACAAATTGATCAAAGACTTGTTGCGAAGTCATCTTTTGTGAAGCGGAATTGAGGTCATAATAAGCTGGCTTTTCATCGGTAAAAATCTCTAAAGTGAGTTTGAAATCTGGGTTATCGAACAAACCAGCGGAAAGAATGTACTCACCTGTCGGCAACAAATGATAGAAAAGGTTTGTGCCGCATTCGCCACAAAAACCTCTCACCGCCCAGTCTGACGACTGATAACGTTTAGGTTCGCCACCTTTAAACGTCACGTTAGGCCCACAATGCACCGCATGAAGTGCGCCACTCGACCATTTTCGACACATAGAGCAATGGCACAGGCTAACCTCATTTTTAACCTCAGCGATGACTTCAATTGCGCCGCACAAACACGTCCCTTTCATTCTATTTTCCTCGTTCATTTTCCGTCATTTTATTATGGCCTACCAAAGCGTAAAGCCGCGTGACCTAACACCAACTTCTCGCCGTGAACTTTATGAACAAAATAACCGAAATGCTCAATATTCTCTTTATATCTCTTTTACAGACAGATATTTAACACTTAATTAACCTTTACACCAAGTTCAGCTTTAACGCTTACAAGGCATGACAACTGAGCAAAAACAATAAGGCTCAACTAAATAGAGTCGCTAACATAAGGAACGTGAACATGTTAAAGGTACTCAAACCAACGCTCGTCGCTTCAATCATCGCAGCTTCATTTTCATTCAACGCTCTTGCTGCAGATATTGAAAAAATGCACTTTCTTATCCCTGGAGGTGCCGGTGGCGGTTGGGACATGACCGCCCGAGGTACTGGTGATGTATTAATAAAATCAGACATCGTCGAAACCGTATCATTTCAAAACCTATCTGGTGGTGGCGGTGGCAAAGCAATCGCACATTTGATTGAAACGGCTGATCGTCAAGAAGATACACTCATGGTGAACTCAACACCGATCGTCGTTCGCTCGCTCAGTGGGATCTTCCCACAATCTTTCCGCGACTTGACTCCTGTTGCCGCAACGGTTGCCGATTATGGCGCCATTGTTACATCAGCCGATTCTCCTTATAGCTCTTGGGAAGATGTCGTTAAAGCTTTTAAAGAAAACCCACGTAAGGTGAAGGTTGCTGGTGGCTCTGCTCGTGGTTCTATGGATCATTTGGTTATAGCAGCAGCTTTCAAAGGTGAAGGTTTTGATGCGCGTAAAGTTCGTTACATTGCCTATGATGCAGGTGGAAAAGCCATGGCAGCCCTACTTTCAGGCGAAACACAACTGCTCTCTACAGGGCTAGGTGAAGTACTCGAAATGTCTAAGTCTGGGCAAGTGAAAGTGTTAGCGATTACAGCACCAAAACGTTTAGAAGCTGCGCCTAATATTCCAACTCTCACCGAATATGGTAATGAAACTGTCTTTGCTAACTGGCGTGGATTCTTTGCAGCACCAGGCACAAGCCAAGAAAAGCTAGATGAATGGAATGCCGCATTTACTAAAATGTATAACACCGACGAATGGCAAGTCGTTCGAGACCGCAATGGTTGGATCGACAACTATAAAGCGGATAAAGCATTCTTCGCGTTTCTTGAAGATCAAGAGCAACAGATGGGTGACTTAATGCGCGAGTTAGGCTTCCTGAAGTAACAGTCGAATTGGGGTCCCTCAGATACCAACCTCAATGAACAACGTAGGTTGGTATTTCCCCATTGTATTTGCACTCTAAGTTTCACCGCATATGGACATTGTCGACAATCGGCATGCACACTCCTTTGTTTATATACCCAAAGCGGCTCGACTAGCAGCGAAATGCTTAATTGTTAATGGTTTAGTTTATTCATTGACGTCCATATGCGGTCTTTTTTACTTTTGTTAGGAGTTGAATATGCCTCGTTCAACCAACTTTTTCACCAAAGAGTATTTACTCTGTCGTGACCGCGTCGGCGCAATGATCTTTCTACTTTTCTGTCTTTGCTACGGTTATCAAACCTCACAAATTCCATTGTTTCCAGGTGATGAGTATGAACCATTCACCGCACGTACTCTGCCAACCATCCTGACTTACGTTGGTGTCGGCCTTTCTTTGCTATTGCTGGTGACAGGACAACCAGATAAACAAAGTGGCGCAGTGCTGACCTTCAATTGGAAGTTACTGATTGCCTTTTTAATTTTAATGGCGCTCTACGGCGTGGGCCTGACTTACTTAGGTTTTGTGATAGCTACTGGCTTCTTTTTATTGGCTGGCTTTTATCTGCTCGGGGAAAGACGTAAACCCGTTCTGTTTGGCGCGTCGTTTCCATTCGTGATCGCGTTCTACTTATTACTCACTCAAGGTTTGGACATCTATCTCGAACCGGGTTTGATTTTCACCATCTGGTAGTCAAAGAAAGGACTGAATTATGTTAGATGGAATTCTACAAGGTTTATCCACCGCAGTAATGCCAATGAACATTATGATGGTGATCGTTGGTTGCTTCGTCGGTACATTTATCGGCATGTTACCTGGACTTGGGCCGATCTCAGCCATTGCTTTGATGATCCCAATTACTTATGGCCTAGAGCCCTCCTCTGGCCTTATTTTAATGGCGGGTGTTTATTACGGTGCGGTATTTGGTGGATCTACATCGTCGATTTTAATTAACGCGCCGGGTTGTTCTTCAACCGTGGTCACAGCATTTGACGGCTACCCAATGGCCCAAAAAGGCCAAGCAGGTAAAGCATTAGCTTTGGCAGCTTATTCGTCTTTCACTGGCGGTACGCTATCTGCCATTATGTTGCTTGTTGCCGCACCAGCATTGGCTAGCGTCTCCCTTAGCTTCCAATCGTCGGACTATTTTGCGTTGATGCTACTTGGGTTATCAGCTGTCGCGGCTTTTGCGGGGAAAGGTCAGGTAATCAAAGCGTGGATGATGACCATTCTTGGTTTGATGCTATCTACAGTTGGAATCGATAAAGGCGTAGGCGTTGAACGCTTTACCTTCGGTTTAACGGATTTAATGGATGGCTTTAGCTTCTTGTTGCTTGCAATGGCGACATTCGCACTGGGTGAGACACTGATGGGCATCCTTAAACCATCAAAAGACACCAGCGATGAAGAACAAGAAAAGCTGAGCAACATTGGCTCAATGAAAGTGACCAAGGAAGAAATCAAAGATGTTGCGCCTGTTTCAATTCGCTCTTCAATATTAGGTTTCTTCACTGGCGTTCTTCCTGGCGCAGGGGCAACCATTGCTGCTTTTTTAAGCTATGGTATGGAGCGCAACCTCGCACCTAAAGAGAAAAAGGATGAGTTCGGTAAAGGCAGTATACGTGGTTTGGTTGCGCCAGAGTCTGCGAACAATGCAGCATCTAGTGGTTCATTTGTACCGCTATTAACGCTTGGTATTCCGGGCTCTGGTACAACAGCAATAATGCTCGGTGCGCTGATCGCTTATGGTATTCAACCTGGCCCTCGCCTGTTTGTTGAACACCCAGATGTGTTCTGGTCAGTGATCATTTCCATGTACTTCGGCAACATCGTACTTGTGATCCTGAACTTACCGTTGATTCCGTACATTTCAAAGCTTTTGGCGGTTCCAAGAACGGTGCTTCTACCGATGATTTTATTCTTCTCAATCACCGGGGTTTATTTGGTCTCCTTTAACACTATGGATGTGTTCGTGATGCTGATTGTTGCTATGGCTGCCATTGCACTTCGGCTCGCTAACTTCCCGCTCGCACCTTTATTGCTGGGCTTCATCCTTGGAGGATTAATGGAAGAGAACTTACGCCGCGCATTAATGATTTCAGATGGAGAACTGAGTTTCCTATGGGAGCGCCCTATTACCCTTACCTTTACTGTTTTAGCTGTATTGGTATTGGCAAGTCCACTAATCGTAAAGCTGATTCAAAAGTTTAAAGCACAGCCAGTCAGCGTTGAGCAGTAATCGCTGTCTCTTTCAACCTAGATAAAGCCATCCATCGTGATGGCTTTATCTTCCCCCTTCCAAATCGTTCGCTTGTTGTACAGATGGTATTGACAAATCAGTGTCGTTATATGAAGGTGATTGTATGAACACACACTTAGCGCAACTTAACCAACGAATTATCATCATTCCATAGGAATGGTGGGATTTTTTGATGCGCTCAGTATTTATCGAACCCACCCATAGCGGTGGGTTTTCTGTCTCTACCGTATGGGAAAAGCTCTCTTGGAGGCGGTCACAATGCAAAAAATAGCAGTTTTTGGTAAACCCGGCAGTGGAAAATCGACGGTAAGTAAAGTAATCGCGTCGGCTACCGGTCTTCCTCTTCATCAATTAGATTCAATAGTCTATAAACCAAACGGTGATCCCGTTGAGCGTAACGTTTTTGATGAAGCCCATAGCAATATACTAAGCTCAGATCGTTGGATTATAGATGGCCTTGGACCGATCAGCTCTTTCAACGCTCGTTTAGATGCAGCCGATACTCTCATTTATATTGATCTACCATACTCAGTAAGCTATTGGTTTGTGACGAAACGTCTCCTTAAAGGACTATTCATTAAACCTGAAGGTTGGCCTGATGGTAGTTCGGTACTGAAAGGAACGTTACAAAGCTACAAAGTTCTTCAGCAATGCCCCGCATTCTGGAATGATGACTTTATGTATCGCCTCGAAGGGTACTCTCAAAGTAAAGCCGTTCATGTCATCAAAAACGTTACAGAACTGAACAATTTTGTTTTAGAGCGGGTAAAGTAAACCTCATATCAGAACATTAGAGCATGTGGGTTAGAGCATCTGAAGCTCTAACAATGAAAAAGAACATAACAAGGATTGTTTATGCTTTTAGAACTCTCACTTTTATTCATTGCTGGCGTAATTGGTGGGATCATTAACTCCATAGCAGGAGGCGGAAGCTTTATTACTTTTCCGGCTCTATTGGCAGTAGGTGTTCCTCCTATTATGGCTAACGCAACAAACACGTATGCTTCATGTGCGGGTTACATTAGCGGAGCCGTCGGGTTCAGAGAAGAGATCATGAAGAACAAGCATGAACTGCTGTTCACAGTCTCATTCAGTTTAGTCGGCGGCGCTGTCGGAGCATATCTGTTGCTCAACACGCCAGAATCGCTATTTATGGAAGCTATCCCTTGGTTACTCTTATTTGCCACCGTGCTTTTTCTCACCGGTTCTCGTTTAACAATGCTAATCAAAACTGTCGCGAAAGAGCACAAACATGCTGGCATACTCGGAGCAATCGCGTTGGGTTTATTACTTGTTGGTGTCTCTGCTTACGGTGGTTTTTTCAACGCAGGTTTAGGGGTTATTGTTCTGAGCTATCTGGTAGTAGCGGGCCACCAAGACATTAATTTAATGAACGGTTTGAAATTGCTCGTATCTACGTGTGTTTCACTCATTGCTATCGTGATTTTTGTTGCCAATGGCTCCATTGACTGGCACACAGGTAGTGTTGTTTTGGTCGGTACGTTGGTAGGTGGGTATCTTGCAGCTCGTGTCTCTCGTCAACTGAATCCCAATCATGTTAAAGGGTTTGTTGCTCTTTCTTCTATTCTCATCACTATCTACTTTTTCATTGATGTTTATGTTTAAGCAAAACTTGTACAAGTGGATAACAATCCTACAAAAACACCAGCGCGAAAGATTAATGCAGATAGCTTAACGATTTTTTGTGTCACTCCAGCGAGGTTAGGAATCTAATAGCACTACACTGAGCGGCTAATGAAACCATTTTGATCACAAAGTGCTCGGATAGAAGATCCTGTATCACGCTCCTTCGTCGCTGTACAGGATGACGAGAAATAGAAATATGCCACTCGCGGTTAAACGAGTGGCATTGATCGAGAAAGATGGCGTTTTACATCAATAATAAGAGAAAGTAACGCTTACTTAATCAGCCCTACTTCTTTGTAGTATTTGAGCGCACCTGGGTGAAGAGGCGCAGATAAACCGTCTTTTACCATTTCCTCTTTCTTCAAGTTTGCAAACGCTGGGTGGAGACGGCGGAAATCATCGAAGTTTTCAAATACCGCTTTAACCACGTTATAAACCACATCTTCTGGTACCGCAGTAGAAGAAACAAACGTCGCGCCCACACCAAAGGTTTGAACATCACTATCTGTGCCACGATACATACCACCTGGGACATTTGCGACACGATAGAAGCTGTTGTCTGCAACCAGTTTTTCTACATTAGGTCCAGCTACCGTTACGATATTACTATCACACGACGTAGTGGCTTCTTTAATCGCTCCACTTGGGTGACCAACGGTATAAATCATCGCATCAATTTTGTTATCACAAAGTGCTTTTGATTGCTCTGCTGCTTTTAACTCAGAGACAAGCTTAAAGTCGTCGTTACTCCAACCATACTGGTTCATTAGCACTTCCATAGTACCTCGCTGACCAGAACCAGGATTACCAATGTTAACGCGCTTACCTTTCAAATCATCAAAAGTTTTGATGTTCGCGTCTTTACGTGCAACGACAGTAAACGGTTCTGGATGAACGGAGAATACGGCGCGTAGCTCTTTAAAAGGCCCGCTTTCTTCAAACTTACTGGTTCCTTTGTAAGCATGATACTGCCAGTCTGATTGCGCGATACCGAGGTCCAATTCGCCAGCACGAATAGTGTTGATGTTATAAATCGATCCCCCAGTACTTTCTACCGAACAACGGATACCGTGATCTTCTCGCGATTTGTTAACCAAGCGGCAAATAGCGCCACCAGTCGGATAATAAACCCCTGTTACGCCACCGGTACCAATCGTGACAAACGTTTCCTCCGCAGACGCAGAAAAGCCTGTTGTGAGTGCAGCCAAAGAAGCCGCAAGTGCGATTTGCTTAAACTTAAACATTGAACATCCCTTTTACTTGTGTTGATGACCGTTTAAGTATAGCAATCGTTAACAATTTGATAACGTTTAAGTTCTCATCCTTGGCGGTTAGCTTAGTAATCACCATTTTATCGGCATATTCTGCCGTTATATAATGGCTCTATATAAGCGTAAACCGTATAGTCTAGAAAATTAAATCTTTAGACTGATATGTCCATTCTAAATTATCTATTAAATAGAAATACTCAGGTCAAATTACTATAATCTTGTTAAATAACCTTTATTCTATATAAATATGATGAATTATAACTCCAGCCAAAAGACATGATGCACTTGAAATAAATAATACGAATGAGAGAACAAACAATCGTTGAATATGAACTGGAACCTTATCCCTCTTCTCTAACATTTTATATCGTTTCGCATGAAAAGTGCTCAGAAAAACAGTTCCATATTGTAGTACTCCGTGACCTGATAAGAATATATTCAGAGTGTAGTATCGAACTCCATTATCAAGAGCATCTTCAAGATACTTCAACCACTTGGATTTCAAATAAATAACAAACAAAACCCAAGTAAATATACCTAAAATTCCAACCGTAGTCAGATAAATCACTAAATCTGATGCTAAACTGATATCTTCCATCTTCGACTACTTATTAAGTTGAGTTTTATATAATTCTGTTCCCAAATACTCACCAGTCGAACCTCCATACTTTCCTCCTAAGTATCCCCCAGTGCCTCCTGCTACAACAGAGCACCAAAAAGCACTAGTTCCACCTGATGGTAATCCAAAAACTAAAGTACACACTCCCCATGTAGCAAGCATGCCTCCAGCAGTTCCTCCCGCAATACTCGCAGAAGCCTTGCCTATTTGCGAGTACTTGGTTTCAGTGCATTGTTTTTCGTCTTTTACAGTACACGCTTTCTCGATAGATGCCGCAGCTTCAACTCCAGTCAAAGCGATACTAACATAACCAACACGTTTTAAATTCCGTGACATTTTAGCAACTGCTGCATAGTTTTTGGCAAAATCAGGAATGGCAGTTACCGTGCCTTGCTGCTTTCCCCAGCGATGAAGAATACTCTTGCTACTTAAGCCCAAGTTTTTCTTAATATCACCGGCAAGTAAATTATCATTTATTGTTGGCTGTCCAAACCTTTTTAAAGCTGTATTTAAACGCTGAAATTGTATATTACGCTTAGAAAAAAATTGTTGGTTATTTAAATTTCCACTACGGTTAAAACTTGATATGTAAGTTTTTTCGATATCTTTTAGGATTGACTTAACCTGAGTTACGTGAGAATTCCACACATTATTACTAACCCCTAATAGCAAACCGTTATAGCTAGCAACATTAGATAAAAAATCATAGCGTTTTACGAGGATCTCACGCTCAGCTCGATCTAATTCCATAAGAGATTTATCTACTGCATTTGCAAGACTCAAAAACTGAGCTTCCTCTAGCGTACATTCGATTGAGTTAGCTGGAGATAGCAAAACAACTTGTCCAACTTTAACCATATTATCTTTCAAATGAGGGTTAACAGCTCTAAAGTGTTCGTAAACTATCTTATCTGGTGAGTTATACATGATCATTATTAGCCGATCTATTGACATCGTTTTTTCGACTATATGTATCGCCATATCCTTTTTGTGTGATGAAATATCCATTGTTACTCCTCAATGTTGCTGATCCATATCCACACTAGTAAGCTTGCCGTCTTAAAAAGAAATTAGTTGTGTCAAACAACCATCAGATTCGCAGTCATCATCCGACAGAAAAGAACATTTAAAACACTTTCTTCGTAAGTTCAATGGCATTCTAACCCAGCAGTATGCAACAAGACCAATATCAGATGGTAAACTTTGAGCTGAGTTCAACAAAAACAGTAACTTTTATGCAATGTAACTCACTACGTTATATTGCTTTACAAACAAATCACCCAGTAAATATCCGTATCTAGTTTAGATAGCTGAAATAAAAAAAGCGTTGTATAAACAACGCTTT
The DNA here is from genome assembly GCF_033340155.1 of Vibrio sp. 1562. NCBI lineage: Bacteria > Pseudomonadati > Pseudomonadota > Gammaproteobacteria > Vibrionales > Vibrionaceae > Vibrio > Vibrio sp. 1562. Next base: position 40,513 of record NZ_JAWOVY010000019.1, on the reverse strand, counting down.
GTAGTTAGTGAAACGGATGGTTACACCGTTGGGACTGACGCTCGCCACGCTTGGTTCTGGCTATCTGAGATAGATCGGAACAAGTCACGTAGCTCTTTCAATAAACCTTCTTGGAAACCAATGTTTTCATCGGCTTTCTGTTTGGCTGCTTGTGCGCGAGTCGCTTGTACTTCATCATCTTTGCTGCGCGCTTGCGCTTTGGTTTGCTCTACATTCGATGCTGAGTTTGCCATCTGGCCCAAAGCTTGAAGAATCGCGTTCTTCGCTTGGTTTGAGCTCATCAACTTATCGAACTTACGGCCACCACTTGTCAGCTGCGCTGTCGTGTCTGCGATATTGTCTTTCGCTAGTGAGTGCGCACGCTTAACCTGATCTTGCTGAGTTTTAGACAAGCTATTGTTATTTAATAACTCTTCTGCTTGATCGAAGCCAGCTTTTTGCGTTTTCAGTACATTATTGCTCGCCATTTCATTCTTGATTTCTTTCCCTGCTTTGAAAGAACCAAGGGCACCAATAATTGCGGTAGCTCCCGCTAATACACCCGAAACGACTGCCATCGCGATCATTGCGCTTGCCGAGTTGTTGAGTTCTGCCGCTTGGCTTTCTAAACTCGCGACGTTTGCTTCAACAGCAATTTCACGTTGTAGCACTTGCTGCTCACGGCTCAGCTTTGATACTTGATACAACAATGTTAATAGCGTCAACGATTGTGATACCGCATCTGATGGTGACTTGATCACCTCCTCACCGTTAAGCGCTTTCATCGTTGTGCTCATTAATGAGCTCACCGTCGGTGCAAGAGCGCTCATTAGGTTTGCAACAACTTGAGCTTGGTTACTCACTGTAGGAGCTTTAGGTGTCTCTAACTGGTAGCGTGCTGCACCAGAAACACCTGACTCACTTTGGCTTTTAACGGCGCCCGCTTCAAGCTTTGTTTCCGGCGCTTTTTCTGCTTTGTTGGTTTTTATGGTATCGCCTAAACCGTATAGTTCACCACGACCCGTTCCGCCTACTTTATCTAGCATAATAAACTCCTTATACCGTTGCAGGACGGCTTAACACCGTTTGCATAGTTTCACTTTTCGCTTGAATCATTTGCATGATGAGGCTCATCAACTCTTGGAAGTCTTCCATCAACTTACCAATCTCTTCTTTGAGCTTATCAATGACAGCCTGGCTTAACGTCATTTTGGCTCGAAGGTCTGTGATATCAGCCTGAATCTCTGTCACGTGAGCATTGTTAGCAGCATGGACACTGTCCGTTGCGCCTTTCCCCACATTGACGGCAAGATCGACGGTTTCTGCGCCATAACGAATCGCTTTCGCTGTTGTTGTCGCAGCTTTTGTGCCCATATCCGCCACTTTCGCCATGTTTGCAGCGGCTTTCGTAGCGATTTCCGTGACCTTTTGAGCTACCTTACCAGCACCTTTTGCTGCAAGTTTCGCGATACCGCCAGCTGCTGCACCACCAAACGTCACAACAGCTCCAATAACCGCGACGGCGATTTCTAATGCCATTACGACTTTGTTTAGCACATCGACATTTACGCCCGCTTCTTTTAGCGCATCTTGAACGGCTGGCTCTTGCAACGCCATGCTCACTGCTCCCATAACGCCACCAGCGATCATAAGTGCACCGGCTGCTGCACCAACACCCGTTGCCACCATTACGGCACCAACAACAATAGAAACCACCGCACTGATCCAACCAAAGATCTTCGCTGCTAAGCCTGATTTTTGGGCTTCTTTTGCAGCGGCTTCTGATTCTTTGATTTTGTCTTGGTTTTCCACCATCTCTTTTTCGTGCTTAGCTTTTGCGACCTTCACTTCCTGAATTTTCAGCTCGTTTTGAGTACTTTTCAGTTTATCCGTGATAGCAGCAAGCTCTACTTCAAAATCATCAGCAGATCCTGCGATGATTTTGACGGCAATCGAACCTGTTTGGTCTGCAACTGCATGGAGAGATTTTGCAATGGTATCGACGATCTTTTGCAGCTGTGCCATGGCTTTTAGCGTCAAATCATTCACTTTGTCACTAACAGCTGCGTTAGGTGCATCTAACTGAACTTTTACTTTTCCGGTGTTCAGTACATCTGCATCTTTACTCTTCACGTTTTCTACCGTCACAGAAGGCGTCGCTGTAGACACCGTTTTCTGCACGTTATCTAACGTGGCTTGGCCAGATTCAGGGCTATAAACCTGTGTCTGGATGCGGTCAAGTGCAATAGAACTCATAGTCTAATTACTCCTTTTTATTTCTCACCGCTTCTAACATGATGCCTGCACGCTCATGCAAATCTGCATATTGTGATTTTCCGGCAGACATCTCCTTCGCGCTATAAAACCCACTCTCTGCTTCTGTCAGTTGTTCCAGTTTCAGGTGACATTCAGCAGAGTGAAAAGGTGGGCGTGGATCATTTACGTCCACTAGCGCTGCGTAGCTGTAGGCGTCTATTGCCTGCAGATACTCACCCAACTCCTGACGAGCCGCGCCAAGGCCAATGAAAAATCGCGCCTGATAATGATCAAGCATGCTGAGTAATTGAAATACTTTCGCTGCTTGCTCAATCTTTCCCGATTGGAAAAAGTTGTAACCTACGGCATAAATATGTTCGATGGTGTCCTGAGACACATCGTGCAACATTTTTAGCGTGCCTCCCTCTTCCAAAAAAGACAGCAGTTCTTCTGCTTGCATTTGAGATGGATCGGTCGCGTTTGTTTTAGTCATGGTTGGTTATCCTTAAATGGCTCGTAGGATTTCTTGTAAAATACTGTGGTACTTCTGAACAAACTTGTTCATCGCTTCAACGGTCGAGTTGTATTGAGAACTGGTGTCGTTCAGCTCAGTGGTTTTGATTTGCACTTCATCGTTAAGCAACTTGGATTTAGCACTGACAGAACTAGAAAAATTAGACAGTTTTTTAGACTTCTCTTCGTCTTGGTACGACGCACCATCACCGATAGTAATACCTTGTGTTTGAAGGAAGTCTCGATGGTTTGTTATTTTATTATCCGTCAAATACTTGTACTCAGGTGAAGCTTCAAAATCCGTTTGATTGCTGTAGTTAAAGTCACTCGCTTTGAAGTTACTTTCTGGATATCCCGGTTTATAAACCCCATCAACACTTTGCGTAGAGTGAATTTTTGATTGCACAACACCAAAAACTTTAAGCTGTATTGTGAGATCCTCTAATGCCTCTTTCTGGTCATTACGTTTCTCTAAACGGTTAACACGACGCTCATTTAGTGCAAGCAGAACTTGCTCATCAAAACGGTCTCCAATGCTGGACTCAACAACGGCCAACAAATCACGAGCCGTTAGAGAGTGCTCTGCTCTCACCTCGCGATCCGCTTTCTCTTTATCGGTGATATTGAGTAGACGCTCTTTCAATGCCCCTAAGTTCTTGCGCAATGCCTCGTATCGCTCAGTAAATGAAGCCCCGGTAGATTCACCTTTTACTATTTTTTCAAACTGTAATCGGATATCTCGTTCGGTGTTTTCTTTGATCAAATTAACTTGAGCTGCCGTTATTTGTGTCTTTTGGACATCGGCTATCGCTCTGTCCTGGTAAAAGTCGTCGATTTCTATATTTGTTAAACTCACCGCGAAGTTGGCGAACAGACTAGAAAGGGTCAAAGGCTCAGTTCCACCAATGACAGTATTAAGTGCTGCTTTTAGATTGTTCGTTCCACTCGCCTCACCATAAGCTGCGCTATATTGGCCTTTCACTTGAGCGGCCATTTCATCTAACGCTTCTTTAAGCTGCTGTTTAGAAATACCAGGAGTCCAGGTAATTCTGCTAGCTAGCGCACTTGCGTCATCGGTGCTTAAAGTAATACCGATGCCTTGAAAACTACTTTTTAATTGAGCTGAGACTTGAAGAGCGAAACTCTCTTTAGTCAACAGGAAATCCGAGCTCTTCAGTTGCGCGAGATTAACGGAACCTAAGCTACTAAAGGCATTGCGAAGAAAAGAAATAGAAGCATCTCTCACTTCACGGGAGCTCATTTGATTAGCAAGCTCTGCAACAAAAAGAGAAATTTCTTTGGTGGCATTAGCCAGACCTGTCTCGGAGAGGTTGGCGATCTGCTCCGCTTGGTTACTCTGAGTCCCCAAATTGAATTGACTAACAAACTCAGTAGATAACGAGCTATCTACATTGTCCGTCAGTAACTGACTAAACCAAGCCTGAAACTGATTTGATAGCGTTTGGTTTGTTTGAGCATTAAACTCGGCTGCGGTTAATTCGCCATCTGAGTTAGCACTTTGTAGCGACTTTAGACAAACAGATGCGGTGTCGGTCAATGATATACCAGCAAACGCGTTATTTTTCGCTTTTAGGTTTTCAAGCGTATCAACATAAAGCGCGATGCTTTGTGATTCCGTTTGTCCCGAGATAGTTGGCAATGAAGAGACTATCGAGGCAAGTTGCAGAGTCTCTGCTTCACCCAGTACAGGGGTAAATGCCTCTATCAAGTTTTGTTGGAAAGTGGGTAATGGTGCACTACTCGCAGCTGTGTCTGTTGCTCCTGTCGTAGAGCCAGTCGTTTTCATATTCGTCATTTCCAAACCTCTAAATCATCATGCCGCGCATCACTGTGGGACGCTTTCTGCGTTTACCTGACGTACCTTGTAGCTGATTTTGTTGTTGCCGGCGGCGCTGGACTTCGTCTATTAGCTCTTGCTCTGCACGTTTCATGGTATCTACTGGTGCTTTTATGCCGCCAAGTAAAACATCACCCGCAACAGGACCAACACCTAAGCCTTCCAATAGCTCGTTAAAAATATCGGTTCTGTCTTCAGCTTTTCTAATGGCAAGCTCAGCGTTCTCAATCGCATCGGTAAACGGTTGCTTCATCTTGATTCCTATCTTAAAGCGGGTCATCTCATCGGTGCTGTCAGTAACAGTCGCGAGTTTTTACTTTTTCAACTTTTTCAAAGGTCTATAATCTGCTAGGCGTAAACAGTACCAGTCTTCTAGCTCATCATGGCTTGCACCGCATGCTTTTAGATAGAACTGTGCCAATCGCTGGCTGCTCATGTTGCTACCACGTAACACATCGACGTTGCCGCGAATGACCCAATCGGAGGGATAAAGTTGAATGGCATGTTCAGCCAAGAGAAATAAGCCGGCAAAGGGGTTACTCAACCCCAATTTTGGACGAACGCGTTTCAGAAGAACGATGATGATTTCACCGTCCTCCACCCGAAAAACGAGCTCTAAGCCTTCAACTTCAATTCGATAACCAAGTTGAATTTCACTTTGTTGCCAAAAGTATGGCGTCACTTCGATCCCCGCTTGCGCCAGCGAGAGTATTAGTTTTGTTTTCATTACATCCCCACCCTTCCAAGTGGCTGAATATTGATTTGCTGGGTTAGTTCTTGAAATGACAAAACGGGCAGATCGTAGTATTCCGATTCAATAAGCTTTCGCACATATCGGCGTACATCCATAGACACAACTAGCACAGGTTTATTCGGCATGCGGCTTAAGTCACCAATGGTTTGTTTCACATCACTGACAAATTGTTGCGTTACTGACGGGTCTAACGCCAAGTAACTCCCTGCTGAGGTTTGACGAATACCGCTGCGTATTGTGTCTTCGAGACTTTGATCCAATAAGTAAGCGGGCAACATGTTTTGTCCGCTCGCGTATTTGTAGCAAATGTAACGTTTTAAGCTGGAACGAATGTACTCCGTCAGCTGTACAACATCTTTCTCTTTTTGGCCCCACTCAACCATCGCTTCCAAGATCACGCGAAGGTTTCGGATAGAAATGTCTTCAGAAACCAAGCGTTGCAAGATTTCCGTCATTTTTTGCAACGGAACAATACGCTGGGCCTCTTTGACTAGCTCCGAATAACTGCCTTCCATCTGCTCCAACAGATAACGCGTCTCCTGAATACCAATAAAGTCTTGCGCGTACTCCTTAAGAACATGAGACAAGTGGTACGTTAAAATTCTGTCGGGTGTGAGAAAACCTACATGACTGGCTACGAGTTTTTGCTCATAACTCTGTGCCACCCAAATGCTAGAAATACCAGGTAGAAAATCTTCATCTTGCTCATAAGGCACGCCTAATAAATCGATCTGTTCATTCCCTTCTGTCACCAAGAGTTGATCTTTAACAATTCGTCCTCGTGCAACCGGGACTTCTTGTAACTGAATTAAGTACTCGCCATTTTGCATCCCCTCGTTAAAGCGCAGGTGGATGCCTGGGAAAGGCACGCCTAGGTCGAGATATAGTGCGCGTCTAACCCTTGCTAGCTCTTCATTTAATGCGACCGCTTCCAAGCTTTCCTGAAGGCTCGCGTCAAGATCGATCAAGAGTGGGACCGTCATGGCAAACTCTTCTTGCTCACCTAATTTGCCTTTACTGTTTCTAGATGGAGTGGGTTTGTTTGGCTTCGCTGCTGGCGAACCGGCCCCTTGCGAAACAAAGCTTGATAAGTCGGTGCTATCTGATTCCGCTTGTTTTTTCTGTTGATAGAAAAGGAAGAAACCACCACCACCAACCACGGCGGCCAAGACCAGAAAAGTGATTTTTGGAAACCCAGGGATGAGTGCGAACAGCACCAAAAGCACACCACCAATAAGAAGCGCACGTGGCTGAGCAATGACCTGCCCACCAATGTCCGACCCAAGATCAGAAGAATCTTCATGAGAAACACGCGTCACGATAATACCGGCGGTAATCGCGATAAAGAGTGCCGGGATCTGCGATACCAAACCATCGCCAACGGTCAAAATCGAAAACAATTCAAGTGCTTCAGAAGCACTCATGCCTTTTTGCGTTACCCCGATCGTGACGCCACCTAAGATGTTGACCACAATGATGACCAGACCCGCAATGGAGTCGCCTTTAACGAACTTCATCGCGCCATCCATCGAGCCATACATTTGGCTTTCTTTTTCAATCAGTGATCGTCGGTGCCTAGCTTCGTGTACGTCAATTACTCCGGCACGCATGTCACCGTCAATACTCATCTGCTTACCAGGCATCGCATCGAGTGAGAAGCGCGCACTAACTTCTGCTACCCTCTCTGAGCCTTTGGTGATCACCATAAACTGAACAATGGTAATGATCAGGAACACAACGATACCGACCACTAAGTTACCGCCCACAACGAAGTTACCGAATGTATAAACGATTTGACCAGCATCGCCTTGTAGCAAGATCAAACGGGTTGTCGTGATAGATAAAGACAGACGAAACAATGTCGTGATCAATAGCACTGCAGGAAATGCAGAGAACTCAAGTGGCGTGGTGATGTAAATCGCTAACATAAGCAGCACCACCGCAATGCTCATGTTGGTGCCAATCAGCACATCCACCAGTGCGGTAGGAAGTGGCAATATCATCATAAAGACGATCGCGAGTAACATCACCGCAAGCATGATGTCTTTGCGTTGCCCTACTTTGTTTAGAATATCGATCAAATTATTCATGTGATTCACTATTTAAAGATTGCAGATAGCGTCGGTGCGCTTGGCGTGCCCCATCGACGTCATTTTGTTTCCAACGCGCTTGGCTTAAACAAAACCAGAGTCCTGCCGAATCAGGATGAAGGTCGGATTTTAATAGGTGCTCACACACCTCAATCGCCCGGGTATATCGACCACTTTGTAAACACGCCACAGCAAGTGTTTGCATCGCCTCTTTGTGCTGCGGTTCTATTTCTAGAACCACATCGAGAATAGAAATGGCATGCTCTGGCTTTTGGTATTGAACTTGTAGCGCAGCGTGAACAAGTAAGAGTTCAATGTCTTTGGATCTCAACATGTTGGTTAGACCTGGATAAGGAGATTGAGCGCCATAGTGAGGTAACGCTGATCAAGTTGTGTACTTTGTAGCGTTTCAGATGCTTTGATAAAAGAAGCGGAGCCTGAATCCTGTGCAAGAACTTGCAGCTGAGCTAACGTTTCATCAAATTGTTGACGGTACTTTTCTGGACGCAACAACTCTGAGTGCAGCAGCTTGGGCTTAGTTAACGCGATGAGATATTGGTCTGAAGGCCGAAGGTCATAGAGCTTCTCTAAATGTGTAGCGACCGCCTGACCATCAGGAAGCAATTGAAATCGCTCTGGGAAATCGGCCTTAACTTCACTATGAGTAACATGCGTAAAGGCTTCGATGCCTACGTTTAAAGTGCTGACTCGAGTCATGAGCCTGCCACATCGTTATGTAGACGAGCCAAAAGCGTAAACGCTTGCTCTAAGGTCGGAAGTGTTACTTCTTCTCCTTTTAGCCTTGCTGAAAAAACCAGAGTTTGCTCATCTAACAAGCCGGTTTTAATTTCGAAAGGCCAGCCTTGATCGGCATGACACAAACACAGTGCACTTTGAATCATGTCACTGATTTGATGCCAAGATAACGCTCGAGACAACATCAAGAATAACTGCTCACCCTGTCGCTCAATATGCAGCGTACCACTTTGCTCAAAATCCAGCTGCACCCGTCCAGCTGATGAGAAATCGACGGCATCGAGCCCCATTCCTCGGCAAAATTCATCGACGGATGCATCAATCCAACTCATCTTCCCACGCTTCCTCTTCTTCTATATCAATGGCTTCGTCTAGCGCCTTTTGTACCGCTTGGATTAAATTCTGTCGTTGTTCTTCATCGGCGAATACGTCAATTGGGATTGCGCGAACTAACTTATGGAACTCTCGAAAAAAATCGATTTTTTGTTCTACAGCCGTCAATTCCATTGCGTTGGCGACTTTCCATATCTCATCACTGCTTACCCATCGCTGCTCTACCAACGCAATCACATCAGCCATCAAATTAGAAACTTGATAAGCCATAATTCGTCCTTTCCGGTTTAAACATTTGGAACAGCTGACTCACACGATCTTGCAACGTATTCAGAGTTTTGAGTTTTTGCATATCGGACATCAACCACTGCAACTTAACCGAATCGATACTGCTACCTTGAACACTAAGATCTGCACTCATGCCTTGCAGCATAAAGTCAACAGCAGTCGATACCTCCTGCTCACCAAAGCGCGCCACTACATCTTGATAAGCCGCGCCGAGCCCTTGATAACTATGAACGGTATCGCGGTAGAAGCCGCGCAGCTGATGCAAAGAGCTAAACTCTTGCTCTTGGCTGTATTCATCAGCAAAATTTGAGACACGGATTTCCGTATCAATTTGAGACCATGTATCTGGGTTTTGCTCGATTCTTAGAAGTGCTTGGTCAATCAGCGCTAGTAGGTGTTTACTTTCTGGACTCGCACTCAAAAACTTTTTCACGGCTTTTAGGGCGAGGTATTGATGGATTTTCTCCTCGGAAAACCCATTCAAGTAGGCTTGTAATTGCGCGATGGTCGAGATATTTCCTCCCGCCATTTTTGTAGCCAAATCTTTGATCTTTTGATTCTTTTCAAGATCAGGGACTTTTCTTAAATAGTCCGAAACGAGTTCATGTGCTTCATTAACTCGAACACCACTGTCTTTCACTTTGCGCTTAGTCAGATCTTTCTCTGCTTTTTCGGAACCGAGTGAAGTGAGTTCTTCCATCGCATCAAAAAGTGATTGTGTGGCATTGTGAACACGGACGGTTTCACCGCGATAATTGCCTTTTTGTGAAACGTCGGGACGAGACGATTCCAACCCGCTTTGGATAGACGCATCAAACTTTGGATTTGTTGCGATATGATTGTTGATAATACTCATTCACTTGCACTCCTTCCGCACAATACAGGCGAATTATAGGAAGTGCGCTTTTTTGAAGCTGTCAAAATCAGACGTGTTTTTTTAGTGCGCTTTCAGTTTTCTAAAAACTCCCGACTGATATTCACTATAAATTGATTCTTATACTTTCTATTCTCTCAGCATCAATCATTGCGCATATTTTTACCTTGAACGATTTCTCATACATCACTGATATCCAACAATCTGCGGTTAAACACACGCGTTTGATCCAAATTCGCGGGCGCGTTACACAAGTCACCGGCACCATTATCAAAGCTGTCGTCCCTGGCGTTCGTGTAGGTGAACTGTGTGAGTTGCGTAATCCCGATCAAACTCTGTCTTTGTTAGCGGAAGTGGTTGGCTTCCAGCAGCATCACGCTTTGCTCACCCCATTAGGAAATATGTTTGGGATTTCCTCAAATACAGAAGTAAGCCCAATGGGCAAAATGCACGAAGTGGGTGTTGGCGACCACCTGTTAGGTAAAACGCTTGACGGGCTTGGACGTCCTTTCGATGGTACGCAAAGTCAGGAACCAAGTGCTTGGTATCCTGTTTATCGCGATGCGCCACCACCAATGCAACGTAAACTAATTGAAAAGCCAATCTCTCTTGGCGTTCGATCCATTGATGGGCTACTGACCTGTGGTGAAGGTCAGCGCATGGGTATTTTTGCAGCGGCTGGCGGGGGTAAAAGTACCCTACTGGCAAAACTGATTCGCTCCGCAGAAGTTGACGTGACCGTTCTCGCCTTAATTGGTGAACGCGGACGCGAAGTGCGCGAGTTTATTGAGCATGACCTAGGCGAAGAAGGAATGGCCAAATCGGTTTTAGTGGTCGCTACCTCTGATCGCCCAGCAATGGAGCGTGCCAAAGCCGCTTTTGTTGCCACTTCTATCGCAGAATATTTTCGTGATCAAGGTAAACGCGTGCTACTGCTGATGGATTCTGTAACGCGTTTCGCCCGCGCACAGAGGGAGATTGGACTAGCCGCAGGCGAGCCACCAACACGACGTGGCTATCCGCCTTCTGTTTTTGCCGCTTTGCCAAAGCTGATGGAACGAGCTGGACAATCAGACAAAGGATCAATTACAGCACTGTACACCGTGTTGGTGGAAGGTGACGACATGACGGAGCCTGTCGCGGATGAAACTCGCTCAATTCTAGACGGGCACATCATTCTCTCGCGCAAACTTGCGGCAATGAACCATTATCCCGCCATTGATGTACTTCGCTCAGCAAGCCGAGTGATGAATCAAATCGTTGAATCCGATCATCAGGCGTCTGCTGCTCATATTCGCGAAATGTTAGCTAAGTATGAAGAAGTTGAACTGCTAATCAAAATTGGCGAATACCAACATGGCGCAGATAGTCGAGCGGATTTGGCCATTGCACAAAGTGATGATATACGCGCCTTTTTACGCCAAGGCACTCATGAACCAAGCGATCTTGATGGCGCTATCGCTCAACTTAAAGGGATGGCGAAACAATGATAGAACGCTTATTAGAAATCAAAAAAATTCGCGCTGAACGTGCGGATAAAGCCGTCAAGCGTCAAGAATACCGAGTGTCAAACGCCGCAGCACAGGTTCAAAAGGCCGAACGTTCTGTCGCGGACTATCACGTTTGGCGCCAGGAAGAAGAAGAGCGACGTTTTGCTAAAGCAAAACAACAAACGCTCGTTCTCAAAGAGCTAGAAACATTAAGACAAGAAGTCGCGTTGTTAAGAGAGAGAGAAGCCGAACTTAAACAACGTGTGGCCGAATCAAAAAAAGCGCTTGAAATCGAACGCTCGGCACTTAAAGAAAAGCAAAAAGAGGCGCGACAAGCCCATAAAACCAAAGAAAAATTCGTTCAGTTGCAGCAACAAGAAGTCGCGGAAAAATCGCGAGAAAGGCAATACCAAGAAGAACTCGAACAGGAAGAGTTTCGCACTGTCGACATTATCTAAAGGTTCACTATGCGCATTACCACAACAACTGAAACATCGAATACGCTGCACAAATCAACGCCAGAACAAGCGCCTCTCGAGAAGGAGGCCGAGCTTCAATCACAATTCGAGCATGCAATGACGAAGAAGCCTAGCAAGGGAAAGGAGTCTATCGTTGCGAATCCCCAAAAGAATCATACTGGCGAAGAAGACATACCGCTAAGGCATAAGACATCTCAAGGTCTAGATAAGAAACATAACCTATCGAACCAAGAAGCCAACGCTGACAAAAACATCTCCACTTTAAAAGGTAAAAGTGACGTCGTCACTAAGAGAGACGTAGAGAAATCGAAAGACGACGCAGCAAATAGCGAAGAAATAATTAGTGAAAACAATAAATTGCTTAAACATGATGGAAAAAGCGATGGCGACACAGTTCTAAGCTCCCCTTCTACCGAGCGTGTTGATTCTCACTTTCAAGCTCAAGCTCATTTGAAAGATGATAAACCGACGCCGATGGATAAACATACCTCACCGGATTGTCTCTCTACGCTTGAATCTGGCTTGCTCCCCCAAAGTGCGACAGCGACAGAGCTCGCTCAAGATGGGATTAACATTGTTGGCTTAACGAAAAAGCAAACTGAAACAGCGCACAATAAGCGTGCAACTCCGCCGCTACAGAATACAGGCAAACGATCAGACCAAACTGATGGCCTGCCTGAAACCAAGCCCCTTGAAAAAATCGAGACGAAAAGCGCACTAGTCGCCGTGAAAACGGATGAAGAAAAAGTACCTTCTCAACCCTTTGCAAGTGCGGTAACACAAGGCGATGTCATCCTAAAAAGTGTTGCTTCGCAGGCTCAACCAAGCCCAACGCGAGACGTAAACCAATTACTCCAGCAATTGGTGGATAAAATCTATGTTGCTCTGCCAACCGCATCGGACAACAAAGAGGTTCGGCTGTTTCTAAGTGAAGGACAATTAAAAGGTGGCGAAATCCACATCAAGTTGGACGCTCAAGGGTATAGCGTGACGATTCGACAAGAGCATGCCCTTTCCATTATTAGCCAGCAAGCTAGACAAGATCTTGCTGAACGGCTAAACCGATTCGGTGGTGAGCAGCCACTTCGCTTAGCGATCAGCGAACAAACTCAACAGCTCGATCAACAACAACATGAACAACAACACTCACGCCAACAACGCAGCGTGTATGAAGAATGGCAAGCGGAGAATGACCTATGACACCGTTAATAATACCCAAAGTGGATGCAGAAAGTATCGCGCTCAGCAATCAACTTTGTGCAAAACAGTGCCACTTCCAAGGGACTGATGGTCAGAGCGTATCGATTACTGTTGCTCAAATCCCTTCATTTGAAGGGTTCCGTTTAACCACGTTGATTGGAGGGCAAACCCTACAAGTAGACTTTTCTCGTGCGCAGCTCCAACATTGGCTGAAATCGACCTTAAATGCTACTGCGTTTGAGTCCCTGCCTAACTCCCTCCAGTTAGCACTTTTGAGCTCACAGATAGAACCGCATAGTGAGGCAATCAAAGCGCTATTTGGTCAGTTACCCATTCTTAGTCAACTACAGCCGTTAGAGGCGAGCCAGGCCCAAGAGCATACTTTAATGTTAACCCTCAATAAGCCTAACGGCTCTCTTTGTTTGTGGGTTAGCGAAGGATCAGACGTGTTGTTGGATGCGCTACCAAACAGCGCTGCTCTACAAGCTCGACACCTCGCTTTACCTGTGTGGTTAAGTCTTGGAAGGACCCATTTGACGTTAAGCGAATTTAATTCGCTCGAGCTGGGAGATGTCATCTTTTTTGACGATGGTTACATCGCCAAGCAACAAGCCATTTTTCAAGTATCTAACCAGAATCTCTGGCGCTGCCAACTGGATGACCAAACTCTTCACATTATGGAAAAAGAAACCAATATGAATGACGTAAACACTTCAGAAATGTTAACCGACCACCAGCAACTGCCTGTGGAACTCACGTTTGATATCGGCCATCAAACCATCACGCTAGAGCAGCTTAACCAGCTTCAGCCAGGGTACGTATTCGAGCTAAACCAGCCTGTATCTAAGCCGGTAACATTGCGTGCCAACGGCAAAATCATTGGTGAGTGTGAACTGGTTAATGTTAACGAACATTTAGGTGTGCGCGTACTGGAGCTGTTCGGTGGCACGCAGGAGCCAGCATGATCCAGTTACCCGACGAGCTCAATCTCATTGTCAGCTTAGCACTGCTGGCACTGATCCCATTTATCGCCATGATGGCGACGTCGTTTGTGAAACTGGCCGTTGTATTCTCACTGCTGCGTAACGCTCTCGGTGTACAGCAAATTCCGCCGAATATGGCGCTTTACGGATTGGCCATCATTCTGTCAATTTTCATCATGGCTCCCGTCGGGTTTGAAACCTACGACTACGTAAAGCAGCATGATATCTCCCTTGAAGATTCTGCAAGTGTAGAAGGCCTCATTGAAAGCGGTTTACAGCCTTATCGAGAATTTTTGAAAAAGCATATTCGGGAAACCGAAGCCATATTCTTCACTGATGCTGCACGCACATTGTGGCCACAGAAGTACGTAGACCGTTTAGAGTCGGACAGTTTATTGCTCTTACTGCCCGCATTTACCGTCAGCGAGCTTACTCGCGCTTTTGAAATTGGCTTTCTGTTGTACTTACCGTTCATCGCTATTGACCTAATTGTGTCGAATATCCTACTCGCAATGGGGATGATGATGGTATCGCCAATGACGATTTCCCTCCCCTTCAAATTGTTGCTTTTTGTCTTGCTTGACGGCTGGACAAAGCTCACCCACGGCTTAGTGTTGAGTTACGGTTAATCACGGAGAAAGTATGCATTCTGCTGAAATCATTCATTTCACGACTCAAGCATTAACCCTAGTGTTGTACTTGTCATTACCGCCGATTTTAGTCGCAGCATTGGTTGGTACATTGGTGTCGCTTATTCAGGCGTTAACTCAGGTCCAAGAACAAACGTTAGGCTTTGTGGTCAAGCTTATCGCGGTCATTATTACACTGTTCGTCACAACGCAATGGCTAGGGGCAGAGCTCCACGCCTTCGCCTCGCTTGCTATGGATAAAATTCCTCAAATACGATGAGTTATCACGACTTACACCAGGTTTTATTTTTGTACAGTCTGACGTTACCTCGGTTAATGGCATGCTTCATCTTTTTGCCTATTTTGAGCAAGCAAATTCTAGGCGGCACCATGGTGAGAAATGGTGTGCTTTGCTCACTCGCGCTGTTTATATTTCCGATGATTAATCAGCAAAGCTTGCCCGCAGAAACCGACGGCATTTGGCTGATAGTGATTTTGGGTAAGGAGGTATTAATTGGGCTATTGATAGGGTTTGTTGCTGCTATCCCCTTTTGGGCGATAGAAGCGGCCGGTTTTCTGGTCGACAACCAACGTGGTGCTGCCATGGCAAGTATGTTTAACCCAACGCTAGGCTCACAATCCACACCAACAGCCGTGTTGCTGACCCAAACGTTGATTACCCTGTTCTTCTCTGGCGGGGGCTTTGTCACTTTTATCTATGCGTTATTCAAAAGCTATACATCTTGGCCGATCGTGGACTTTTTCCCAACCGTTAGCGACGCATGGGTTAGCTTCTTCTACGCGCAATTTGAACAGCTTATGTGGCTTGGTGTGTTGATGTCCGCTCCACTAGTGTTGGCAATGTTTCTTGCTGAGTTTGGTCTGGCGCTTATCAGTCGTTTTGCACCGCAATTGAATGTTTTTTTCCTTGCCATGCCAATAAAAAGTGCAATCGCGAGTGTTTTACTGATCGTGTATCTCGGAATAATGATGGATCACTTTGAAGTACAGTTTTACGGCATTACCCGATTCGCAGAACAACTCAATACCATTTGGCAATAACGCTTAGGATTCTTTATGAGTGCAGAAAAAACTGAGCAACCCACCGCAAAAAAGTTACGCGATGCTCGACAGAAAGGTCAGGTTGCCAAAAGCCAAGAAATCGTATCGTCTGCATTAATTTTGGCGCTCATAATTGTACTGTTTGCGTTCGCCGATTATTACATGTCGCACATCTCAGCGCTTATTCTCCTACCAAGTAAGCTTGCTTATCAGGGTTTCCAAGATGCGCTAGTCGATGTCGCTATCGCCATCGCAAAAGAAATTGCCTATCTACTCGCTCCGATTATTCTGGTTGCTGCACTCGTCGCCATCTTTTCCAATATGGGGCAGTTCGGGTTCCTATTTAGTGGTGAATCCGTTAAACCCGACATCAAAAAGATCAATCCCGTCGAAGGTGCCAAACGCATTTTTTCCCTCAAGAGTGTGATTGAGTTTATCAAGTCGATCCTTAAAGTCTCTCTTCTTTCCTGCATTATCTGGGTGACATTACGCGGTAACATCAACGCTTTAATGCAAATTCCAACTTGTGGGCTAGAATGTGTCCCGACCATTACTGGCGTCATGATTAAACAATTAATGATTATCTCTTCGGTAGGCTTCATCGTCATCGCTGCCGCAGATTTTGCGTACCAGAAGTTTGATCACACGAAAAAGCTCAAAATGAGCAAGGACGAAGTGAAGCGCGAATACAAAGAGATGGAAGGCAGTCCAGAAATAAAAAGCAAACGTCGTCAGTTACACCAAGAGCTACAAGCCTCTAATCAACGTGAAAACGTTAAACGTTCTAATGTATTAGTTACAAACCCAACACATATCGCGGTTGGCCTTTATTACAAGAAAGGCGAAACGCCCCTGCCCGTCATCACTTTGATGGAAACCGATGCGGTAGCCAAACGTATGGTCGCAATCGCTAAAGAGGAAGGCGTGCCTGTGATGCAAAAAGTCCCTCTTGCTCGTGCACTATACGCCGACGGTAACGTCGACCAGTACATCCCAAGCGATCTTATTGAGGCAACTGCGGAAGTGCTTCGTTGGTTGGCTTCGTTAGAGTCCGAGGCGGACTAACAAACCACATCCCATTCAAGATCTGGGCTTACAACTGCCCAGCTTTCAACCTCGATACTTTCAACGCTATAATGCGGTATCCTTTAACTGTATGTTGTTTTTATGAAATCTAGCTTAAGCATTCGCTCCTACACGAAACGTATGAGCCGACATACTCATAGTGATTATCATCAACTGGTGCTTCCTCTCCAGGGCAACATACATATTGATATGGATAGCTATGTCGGAAAGGTGGCGGTTGGCGACTGCATAGTCATCCCCAAAAGTTGTGCTCACGGGTTTAATGCCGAAGAGTCATCACGCTTTATTGTTGCGGATATGACCACTTTGCCCACTCATTTGATGGATAATAGTGTGGCTGTGTTTTCGATTAGCCCGCCTCTACTGAGCTTTATCCAGTTTGTCGAAAAGCAACTTGAGTATCAGGTTAATGATGAAATTGAAAACTCAATGGTTGCAACCTTCTATCTGTTGCTGGAGCAGCAAAAGCGGTCTCGCTCCGTGGATTTGCGTATTCGAAATGTACAGGTTGTGATCGCGGAGCAGCTTGATCAGCCACTCACCATTGCCTCATTAGCGAATGCCGCTTGCTTGAGTCCGACGCAGTTTAAAAAGCTTTTTAAAGAGCAGCTAAAAGTGAGCGTCCATAAGTACATTACACTACAACGTATGGAAAAAGCCAAAGCACTACTGACTCATACAGACCTTCCAGTTCAGTTGATAGCTGAACGAGTTGGTTATAGTGACCTTTCCGCGTTTAGTCGACGGTTTTCAATGCATTTTGGTATGTCTCCTAGAGAGTTTTCCCGATAGTCACTAAAATAGTCTTCTGGAACAAGTATTCCGTCTTTTCAGCACAAAAATCTCTATCGCTTTCTTTTATTCTTTCTACCCTAAAACAGCCATTCACTAGGTAGAAATTACAGTGTTAAAAAAACATTTCACCGACTATCAATTAGGAACTTTATCCATACTTTTTGCTTCAACCCTGTGGGGAACGACGGGCACCGCTGCCAGCTTGGCACCGGATGTCAGTGCTCTCGCCATTGGCGCATTTTCTATGGGTATTGGTGGGTTTATGCAAGCATGTCTATCTGCGAAGTCACTGAAGAGAGATTTTCGAAAAGTCGTACATAAGAAGAAAACGTTACTGATTAGTATTATCGCCTTAGCCACCTACCCACTGGCTTTTTATTCATCAATGCGATTCGCTGGTGTGGCTATTGGTACGGTTATTTCTATCTCCACTGCTCCTTTCTTTTCTGCTTTGTTAGAGTGTCTCTTTAGCCGAAATCAGACCATAACCAAGCGCTGGATGATGAGTTTCGCAATCGGGGTCATTGGCATTACCTTGTTGCTGGCTTCTGAGTCATCCGCAAATAGCTTATTTGATCAGGATATGAAGCATTGGGGTGTATTACTTGGCCTATTGGCAGGTTTGACGTACGCCATTTACTCATGGGGAGTAAAGGCTATGATTGACCACGGCATTGAATCGCAAACGGCCATGGGAAGTGTTTTTGGTATTGGTGGAGTTTTGCTTCTACCAACACTTTTCATCACGGGTGATAATCTATTTGCATCGTCAACTAATACGGCGGTCATGCTCTACATGGCCTTGATTCCAATGGGGTTAGGTTACGTCGCTTTTGGGTTTGGGCTACGGTTTGTTACAGCCAGTGGAGCTAGCATACTCACGCTATTTGAACCTGTTATCGCAGCAGCACTAGCAGTTGCGATTGTTGGGGAAGAAATTTCTTTCATTGGTTGGGTTGGTATAACGTTGACACTTGTGTGTTTGTTTCTTCAGTCGAAAAGTTAAATTAAACCGATATTAGCCAGCCCCAAAAAGGAACGCTGACGGTAGATAAAGTAAGGAGCAGCACCTACTCCCTACTTTACCATTTGAAATTACACCCAGCCTTCTGCCAAGTACATCAATCGCAATTGACTTGGTGAGCCTAGTTTTTCTAGCGCATCTAATTGGACGTCACTCAGGTTTGGGCATTTATCAAGATAAACTCGTCCGTTTGCTGCATCTAGGGGGAGCTTGTAGGTTAGCTTTTCGTTTATTTTACTTGCTTCCCCTTTATCAATCGCTCGAACAGCTGGCATGAGCCAATCCCAATCTTCTCCTAACAGTTTTTTAAACGCCCCGTTAGCAATAGACTCGGTTTTACTTGGTGCATCCTCTGGGCTTAGCTTCAAGATAGAGTCTACGTCAGGAACCAAGTGCTCACTTGGTTCTGAACCCAACATCTTTTTCAGTGTTAATCGAGCGGCTTCCATCTCTTGTGCCTCTTTAGGCGCTTGAGGAGAAGTCATTTCAGTATTCTCCTTAGGACCAAGGTACGCCATTAATGCGCGGACAGAAGCCGGATCTTGCATACTAAAGGTAAAGTCTCCTTTGGCATTAGAAACTTCAAGCCTTGGTAAAACACCAGACATCTCACCTTGCATGAGTTGTTCTTTGACTTCTGTATTTAGTCCGTATGCTCCAGCTTGGTTCGCAACAAAACCACCACCACTCATGATAGCAGTCGTTGCCGCAGAACCGATTGCCTCTTTTGCTATCGGTGTGACGCCCACCGTTGCTACAGAGCTAACACCGAACGTGCCCAGGCTCCCCGTCGCCATACCTAATGTAGCTCCAATGCCACCTTCAGCCGACAGTATCGCATGACCTTGAGCCAAGGTTTGCTGCATCGGCATAGAAAGACGTTGATCTCGCCCTGGCAGCTGTGAAATTTGTTCTAACTGATGATGGTAAGCCTCAGCATCACCATTTACGGCCGCTTTGTGCAGCTCTCGACCTGTAGAAATCAATAAGCCAACGCCAGGTAATGCCAAGTTAATAACGGCGTTAACACCAGAACCTTTTAGCTTTTCTTTGCCCATCTGCAGCAGTTCAGCAGCAAAGCCATCCATTTTTCCCGGATACTGGGCTTCTAAGCTCACCTGCATACGCGGATCTTTGCTGATCGCATCAAACGTATTTTTAAGCTGCTGGTACGTATCGCTGCTCACTTTTATTTCATCCAATAGGCTGACAACTTCTAAGATTTTACGCTCAGTAAGTGGCTCACCGCGATAGCCTGAAGGACTCACTAGGGAGTAAGCCAACAGCGCAACCTCAGGTTTTTCTTGCTTAAGTAGCGCTTGTTTTAAATCAAGGTGAGTTTTGATGTTTTCTTGGAAAAACTTAGTGTATTTGCTTCTCAATACGCCTTCGTGAATAGAAGCAAACTTGTGACCTTTGTGGAATGTGGAAGGTTCTTTTACTTCACCTCTTTTACTGATCACTCGGTCATCTTTTTGCGCAGCAACTGCACGAAACTGCTCTAGATCAGGTACTGGGCTTTGGCTGATTTTTTGTGTTGTATTAACCATTTTTCTCTCCTACACACGAAGTGATTGAACATGAGCTTGTTCATGATTAGAGGTGGTTGGAATCGCTTGATCCAACATTGCGAAACGCGCTTGCCACAGCTCGGCCTGTTCAATAACTTCGTGAAACCAAGCGGTAAGGTTCGTCGTATTTAGATGCTCAACGGGTTTACGTCCTGCTAAGACAAGCTGTCGACCGTTTGGAGCCAAAGCAAGTGCGAGGTTGCCACTACCAATTCCTTGATAGTTCGCATGAGCAAGAAGCTCTAAACCTTTTAGTCGTTGTTCACCGGATTTTTCTAACCCTCCGAACGTTACAGACAACATCAAATCATCCGTATCTGTCGCGATGAAATACAACATGTAGCGATCATCGACCAGTAGCTGACAACGTTCATTTTCTTCAAAATTCAGTTCGGGCAACTCATTGAGTTGGCAAAACTCCAAGAGCAGTTGTTGAATCGTGTTCATAACTTTTTCCTTTTGTTTCAATAACTCTATTGAACAACGATTGCAGATTGAACGATGTCGGTAATGGCTTTATTTTTGTCACTTTTTCGCCTTCATTGTGAGGTTTTCCGCAGAAATCTCGCTCTAAAATCGAGTTGCCAGAGTAATAAAAAAGAGCAGCTCAGAGCTGCTCTTTCAATAAAGGTTAGATGCTTAGCATGGTGTATTTGCTCACTTCTTTTGCAGAGTGACTAACCCAGTTTATGGCTATCAAAAATGACTTCTGTTGGCGGGAACATATTCGAAACAGGTGGTCGTTGTGCATCTCCAAACATTGGTGCACCGAATGCAGATGTCGCCCAAGGGTCAACAATTTTCACATCCTTACTCCACGTTGATGGATCTTTTATGTCGCTCCCCTCTTGTCGACCAACCAGTACATAAAGGTGTGTACCTGAATGACCCTTTTTAAACGCAACCACTTCTACTTTGGGTTCACTTTCAGGTGTTCCTGACATGCCTTGAATCATCTCAGCGGCGGCAGCAAAGGCAAATGTAGTACAGCAGCCGGCTTTCGCGGTTTGTACTGCCTTAGCAATGTTCTGTAGAGTGCTTAATTGCGGTGCGGTTCCTCTTTGTGCTGCAGCTTGAACTCCGTTTGCGGACATCGTCGCTCTGTGATCTTGCATGATTCGCGCTTGATCCGCGTGAAGCTCTTTTAGTCGTGGCTTTCCTTTTGTTTCATAAAACTGTGACCCCTTAACACCGAACGTATTTAAGTCCGTACAGGCAAAATCACCAAGCTTTTGAAGGTTGGCTTTATGTTCGTTGATAAGCGCGACACTCGATGAGGCTTTATTGGTTTTGGAAGAAGAGGCTGCCGTTTGTGCAGTGGGCCAATTTGAGCTAGGACCAGACGACAATCTCTCAAGATTTTTCAGGCTCCCAAGCGTTAACTTGTTTTCACCGTTCAACACATTTTTCAGCATCAGCTTCGCAACATCTTTAGGAATACCCTGCTTAGTAAGCAGGTTCACTACAATATCTTTCGCTTTATTCTGGTGGCTAATACGCGCGCTGATACTTTTATTTTTTGGTGCGCCCTCTTTAACAAAAATATCTTTACCGTTGTGTGCTCGAACCTCTTTGTCGTCAGCTTGATTTTGTGTCGCCAAATGTGACGTTAACTGACTCAACGAGTGCATTTGCGATGTATTAATATTGACCATGTGTGATGCCTTAAACTTGAATAAATGCGTGTACGTCTGTTTGGCTAAAATCTACAACCGTGTTGTTTTGAAATAACTGTCCCCAAGTATCAACTAATTCGTTCAACTGAATGATTAAGTTAGCAATGTTGGTGAGTTCACTTCCAGCCGCGATAGCAACTTGAAGAACAACGTCTTTGCGTGTTGGATTCACACAAAACTGCACACCACCTGTTTCTCGATACAAGAAGTTGTATTCAAGTAAAACTTGAAGTTTATCTAGCGTAATATCATCTTGTTCTATAAGCAGGTTTTTGGAAATCAATAACTCGCCTTTTTCCTCTACGAGCAGAACATCGACACTGTTGTTTTCAGCAAAATGCAGTGACCACATTTGATTGTCATACGCTGTCACGCGCTCAAGGTTCAGCACTTCTCCTAGCTCAGAGAGAAGCATATTAATCTTTCCTGTATCCATGTTGTGTCCTGTCTAATTTATTATAACTAAGTGACATCGATATATTTATTGCAGCGAAGCCACTTGGGTATAACGGCTCATTTAAATAAGCGAATAAGGATAAAAGAGATTTTATGGCGAGATAGAAACCGACACTTTATTTCAACGTCTCATTTTTATTGCTATTAGCCGTTTTATTGAGAAGAAAAATTAAGGTTAAGCTGGAAAATAAAAGAGCGGCAATCGCCGCTCCAAAAATTAAATAGAAGTAAAAAATCACTTAATACCGTGAAGGCTATTTTCTGCATCCATAGCTAAAGGATTGAACGAGTCGTTACGAAGTTCTGCTATCGCGTATAGCATGCGACCCATGCGACCATTTCCATCGGTAAAGCCATGGTACCCGATAACTCCGGCGAACAAATGCTTACCTAAGTCTTTATCTTCTGCAGGGTTCTCTTTCAAAAAGCCTTCAATGTGCTGCTTTAACATGCCCTCACCGCCAATACTTGAAGGCAAAGTGCCACCCGAAATATTTGGCCCTCGGTAATCACGCTCAACATTAGGCACCAATCGAGCGTGTAGCTCTTTTAGGTTTTCCATATTCAATAAATCTTTACCATTAGACGCGTATTCTTTCAGTAAAGACGTAATATTTTCGGCATCGTTTCCTTTAGAGTTAGAAGCATTAATGATCCACGCCGCAGCTCTTTCAACATTATTGGTTACGCCACTTTTGTTAAACGCGTCCTCTGCCAGTCCTTCAGCGTATACACCTTGGCTTAGATCGGTGCTTGCTAGACCTTCGATATGACGTTGCGCCGATTTAAGATGCATCACCTCCATATCAAACACCGCTTGCATTTGATTAATGCTACCTGCCGGGTTTTTCTGCGCTGCAGATACACCACCGCCGTAGTCTTTTACTACACGTCCAGCAAGCAACTTCGCTGCACTTTCGCCAATCAGTGATGTGAGGTTTTTACCAGAATCGGTTTCTAACATAGCCTCTGTCATCGCTCGCTCTGCTAACTGGTTTAGCTCAGCAGAGTTCGACTGAACTGATTTACTGTCTAACTTCGCAAAGGCATTTAAGACATCTGATGCGGTTTTTATGCTTCCATCTTTGAAGAACATTTGTCCATGCTCAACAGAAGAAGCAGCTTGTAAACGCTGAGCTTGTCCTTGCTCATTATCAAATACGGCTTTTGTAAGGGCTTTCGCTACCGATTGTGGGCTACCTTCGCGAAACAGTTTTCCTGTCGCTTCAAAAAATCGCGCTACCGCACCATTCGTAGGATTGGCGCGAGTAAATTCTTGGGTCGCTGCGTTGATTTGGTATTCTTTGCCACCAATACTCAGCTTACCTTCGTTAAGTATCTCGTTACGAGCTTGCGGCATGGCGACCTGCAACGCGCTAACACTTCCAAAACTGATCATGCTTTAAACCCTTAATGTGGAAAAATGAGTGGTATTCGTTTCCGGTACTTCGATTGTTTTATTGGTTACTTCTTGTGTATTCGCACTTTTTAACCACTCGATGAAATTCGCAAATGACTCATCGAAAAAAGATGCAGTTAGCAGTTGCTGAGGCAGGTGTATGAAACCGATATATCCGGTCTCTTCCTCCCAGCATACCGCTGGAGAGCCTTGCGTTAAGGCACCTTTCATATGTTGATGCAAAATATCAGCACTCGGTTTATCACCTGAAATTAGCCCGATAAGCGTCACACGATCTTCTTGTGCACGAATTGTGATTGCTGTGTTTTGCTCAACGAGTAGATGGCAACAATCATCCTCATCAAAAACCAACGGCTCCAATTGGCAGCGGCTGGCAAAATCTGTCAGTAAAGAAGTTATAAATCCATTAGCCATTCGACTAAATAATCCTATTTTTGTTGTTTTAGAGGCGCTGCTTGGTTGCAACACTTATCAACTAAGCAGCTTTCTTAGGTGTATTCTTAAGGATTTATGGCAGTGAATATTTTAGAAATGGTCGGATTTTTTTTGTTTAAAGGCATTAAAATGAAAAAACTCAGCAAGTGCTGAGTTTTTGAGGTTTATTCATGAATCGTAATTTTACGCTCGCTGAGCTGCTTCACCATGGCTTGCTTTAATGCATGCAGCTGTCCATCAATACTGGCGTCGATGATCCCAACTTCTGTTTCCAAAATGCAGCCTCCATTTTTCAAGCGCGCATCTGCTACCACGTCAACGTAACCGACTTCAGGGAAATCACTTAATACACCAGCCACCTTTTCTCTCACCTCAACAACCTGCTCTGGGTGGACATGTAAAATGACCTGCTTTTGGTTACTCACCAGTTGCAAAGCTTCTCGAACTACACTCACCGTGGTATCGACATCATCGAAGGTATCGATGATCTTACGTACTGCTTCTAACACCACACCTGTCATTTTTTCTTCGACTTGCTGATAGTAGTCATTACAACGTGCTAAGGTTTCAACCATCGTTTGCGCATTTTCAATCTTGGCTTGTGCAAGGCCATCTTGATAACCACGTTGTTTTTCGGTTTCGTAGGCTTGTTGGGCATTAGCAATGATGCTTTCAGCTTTGGAGTTCGCGGCTTCAACTAAGTGTTGCGAATCCAGATAACTGGCATAATCTTTCGCTTTCAGCACCTTTAAGCCAGGTGCCAGCTGCAAATTGTCTGTTTTTATTTCAACAAATGAAACCATTGAGGAATAACCTGTTTTGCGATTTTTTTTGTGAGTCGATACGCCAGATCTCGTTGATCCGCTTCCAACCAGTTAGCTGTTTCTGCGTTTTCGCTAAGTTGCTTTTCTAATTTGAATTGCCAACGAAGAACAACATCTTCCGGTGAGTTAATCAAAATAAACCTCATCCAAAAATATCCCAGCGCCCTCATACTTGCTTCAACAGACCTTTCATCCAATAGTTCTGGTAACGAACGCTGCCAGCCTTGCGGCCAGCTGGATAACAGCATAGGCCCGTTTTGAATTAAGAACCGAGCGCCTTCCAAACCAAAAACGTTGTTCAGAACCTGTTTCGGGCGTTTTAAAACAACGCCTCGCATTGCCACACAATGTAAAGCTCCGCCCACCATCAATACGAGTTGGTTCAACGCATCCGCTGGGAGCAACGCCAAGCTATGGCAAGGTTTGTTAAAAGCCGTCTCAGGAACGGGAGATAACGCCCACTCATTGATGCACCATTGGTTAAACATGGGGTTATCTCTCCAGCCTTCGATATTTAGTAACCAAGGCTGCTTTTGCTCTATCCAACTTCTATGGATGTACTGGCAAGGCGCATAGTTAAACTGGTGTTGTACCTGCGCGAGTGGTGTTTCTGGTTTAACCACGCTTCGTGTTCCTACGACACCATGTAAAAGTAGCGATATTCGAGCCGATGAGTGCCGCTACCAAGAACACCAAAATGGCGATAAGATTATTCGCCGTCTCTTTGGTGACCTGAACCGACAAAATGCTTTTAAATTGATTGTTTTGAGTAGCAACTCGAACCTCTGATGAGGGTACCATCACTACGCTGATTCGATCGTAGTTCAGCCCCTCAATGCTATTGTTCACTAATAATTTGATCTGCGGAACATATGAATCAAGCGCAATATCTGCTGCGTGTTTAATAAATACGGAGGCAGAAGCTGGAGTTGGACGCTCTCCTGGACGCAGATCTTGATCTTCCAAAACAACATGAACACGTGCCACTAGCACGCCATCAATCTGAGATAAGGTTGAGGAGAGCTCTTGAGATTTCGCGTATACCAAACGTGCTCGTTCTGCTAATGGTGACGAGATCAAATCGTCTTTGGGAAACACTTCTTTCAGTGTGGAAAACTGCTCTCTTGGATAACCTTTTCGCTTTAGCGCATCTACCGCGAAGGCGATTTGAGAACTGTCTACCATTAACTTGACGGTGTTGTCTTTGTCAGGTTCTTTTGTTGCAACGACACCTTCGGATAGTAAGATCGACAACATCTCATTACCCTCTTTCTGAGTAACGTTGGTGTATAACTCGGTCTGACAACCTACCAGAAACAACGTGAGCATGATGAAAACTGCTCTCATTTTATTCATCATCACTATTGTGCCTTCAATAAGGTTTCTACGTTTTGTGTGGTTTTACCCACGGTTTTCGCGATCAGCTCTTCTTGAAAAGTAATGCGTGTCAGCGCCCACTGCATTTGCAGTAATTGCGCCGGATCATCACCCACCATCTTCATGTTGTCTTGCAGGTTACTTTTCGCGTTATCGATAGTGTTTTTCAACTCGCTGATGTTTTCTAGCAAACCTCCCTCCAGGCCATTACTTGCCTCGGGAACCGACATGGCTTGCTCAAAACGTTCGCTTAAACCGTCTTCGACTTGCGCATCCTGTAACTTATCAATGTTGGTTTGCATCACCTCGGTGTACTGCGTGTTTATCATATGTACTCCTAAGATAAATCTAACTTGTGACTGTGAGTCATGATGTTTTTCACCATCGCATTTTTTTGGATCATGAAGCTAAGTTCATCACGAACCATGTCCAGTGTTGATGCCATATCAGGTAACGACTTCAACTCTGCCCAGCAATGCCATAAGGCTTGTTCTTTCTGGGCACCCAGTGGAAAATGCTGCGCTAGCATTGCTTTTAGTGCTGTTTTATCAGCAGGTGGTTCGGCAATAAGCTGTCCCGAAAAATTCCCTAGTAACTCCTGCTTCAACACCTTTAACAAATCAGATTGTGGCTGCTCGTTGCCTTTTGCACTCTTCGCCTCATGAAAGGCGTACCACATTGCCTCTCGTTTAACTTGAGGGTCGGAAAACGCTTCATTTAACGATGATAAGACACTTTGTTTACTGACAACCTCTGCGTCTTTTAATGATTCGTACCACGCTTTAATCTCCGCCAGTTTGGCTTCTGTTTTCTCTAGCGTCTCTTTTGGAGAAACATGTGAAACTTGCTCTTGCTTGTCACTTCGCTCCATGAGTGCTTTCATCTTGTCTTCATCGCTCCGCTCATAATGGCGCGACTCCAACTGACGCAAAGATTGGTGTTGAAGACTTAGGTTACTTGAATCAATGATCATCCAAGATTCCTAATGTCCTGAGAAAAGCTCGCAGCAAATGCTTGGCTTTCTTCGCTTCCTTGTGACGCAAGTTTTACCCAGCTTTCCGCTTTGCTCAGTAAACCGGCTTTGGCAGAAGCAAGAGCCGCTAAGCTGATCAGATCTGGATAGGCATTACAAAGTGGTTCGAGTAATTGATGAGCCTCTTCATACAAGCCTTTATTCATGAGGCTCATTGCACGAATCATCGCAACGGTCTCTTCAGAACCTGAGCTTGCTTCAAGGCCATCTGCAATCGTGTTGGCTTCTTGATGACGATGCATACCTGTTGCCATCAGCGCGATTTCAGCCAGCAGTTGGCGCGTTTCTCGTTCCATGCTTTACACCTTCTGGAGAATCGACTGCATCACATCTTTAATCGCACGAGTGGTGGTCGCATTGATATTGTAAACAACAGACCATTTGTTGATCGCGTGCTGAAGCTCGGCAAGCTTTGATGGATCATCGGCATTGGTTTCTAGGTTCTTGATGGCTGCCGTCACTTCTGTGTTGGCATCTTTCGCTTGTTGTTCTAACTTAGCTTTAACATCATCAAGGTTTACACTGTTACTAGCATCGTAAAATGACATAAGACTTCCTCGTATTTTTTAGTTAGCTTCGTATGATTCAACGACCGCATGGGCGGCTGTGTAAGCTTCATACTGTTTGAGTAGCAATTGGTACTGCTGCGGTGAGCACCCTAAATCCAACTGACGTTTCACCACCGCTTGTGCTTCTAAGAGCTTGCTCTTAATCTTGTGCACTTCCGCACCGTTTGTGTCGTTATTTAAAATTTGTTCAAGATTTGTCATTGTTCGTCTCACCTTCATATCCAAGTTCTATTGTTATCACCCGCCCGCCATTAACCAACTCAATACCAGCAGGTGTAACACTGGATATTCGGTAGCCCTGAGGCGTTCTTGCACCGACCATATAGCGAACGTTATCGGTCAGAATCACATATGGAACCTGGCCAAAGTTAACGCTACGAAACGGGAAATCGATGTTGGTGCCTTTACTCACCTTAGGTATGGATTTCAAAACTAAGTACGGTTTCTCACCATATTGTTCCCGGAAGTCTCGGGTCACACCGTAAAATCGAGTCGTTTCGATATCATCAAGCTCACCACGAACTTCGATGCGATCACCGCTGGTGACCAACTGGACTTTTTTCAGTAACTCCGCATCCGTTAATAACGCTTTTAGCGTATCCATGTAGGCACCCGCTCGCTGCAGTTCAACCTTCCACGCAATAAGACCAGGCACGTCTCGCTCCAAGATTTGTTCAACTTGGTTCCAGCGGCTTGCATCATCGATATAGCCCGTCAGCAGCAGTGTGCCGATCTCATCGCCATTTTCGACTTTCACTTGGTGATAGCCGAGGTTGCGCAAAATAAATCGAACCCCGCGACGGATTTCTTCCATCGTTCTTAAGTCACTTTTGTAATTGATGCCCAATACATCAATTCGACCAAGCAGATCGAGTTTCTGTGCTCGGTCTTCAACATAGCCCTCTAAGACTGCTTGGCGTGCGGCGGCATTCCATTCCACACGAACGTCGCTAAGTTTGAGCTCGCCTAAGATGTTACGTACCAAAACAATGGGTTCTGCTTCTGTAACAATTTCATTGTTGTTTCCGTTAGCTTGGCTGTACCACATACCGGCAAAAATGACACTCGGGACAAAACTACAGAGCAAAGCGATGAGCGTTGTTTTTTTCCAGCTAGAGCGTTGCACAGCAACCACAGGTGTATTCTGTTGGCTAGATTCGTCGCTGACGTTACTCACAATTAACGCATCTTCCGCGTATCCCAGAGCGAACTTCACAACGCCGACCGAGACAACAGCATGGCGTGACAACTCGATACCATCACCTGCAACAGCGATGTCTTCACTGTTAATATTTGCCTCTTCGCAACCTCGTAAAATGACCGAGTCTTGCTGGCAAACGAGGGTGAAATGGTTCGCTTCGACCCCAGCATCAGACAGTACAAGATCAGCAATAAAGTCGTCACTGCCAAGCACGAGAGCACCTTCAGGTAAGGTGACTTCTACTCCGGTATGCACGCCTGATAAAATACGAATTTTCCATTGCTGCATCGCGGTTAAGACTCCTCTGAAGGGCGCACACACTCACTTTGTGAGTCATCACATTCCAATACTTTCACCCGCCAACCCTTTTGCCCTGTTGGTAATTGGCACTGCGTTAATTGAGACGACTTTTGCTGTGACAATAAGTCTTGTTGATAGCGCTCGGCTTGAACCCTCGATGTGCAGCTATATACTTCCACTACCGATTTAAATTCAGCGCTATTGTTGGAGATGTTGTTAAGCTTGCCGATACTTGGTCGCAAGTCATATTCGTTGCCAATCAACACACTATCGCCAATACCATCCACAACAATTCGAGGTTCTAAAATAAACATTCGTACTGTGCGGCGCTTAGTGTTGGTATTACTTCTAAACAGCGCGCCTAAATATGGGATGTCTCCTAGCAATGGCACTTTACGTAACTGATGGCTCACTTCATCTCGGTACACACCACCGATAAGTAAGCTTTGCCCTTGTTTAACCGTCGCTAAGGTGCTGATTTCAGTTTTACGAACGGAAGGAAGATCATCGACGCCACCATCAGCGATTTTTGCACCGTCTTCGAGATGAAGGCTCAGGTTAATTTCAGGTCGTGCAGCAAATCTATCACCAACGATACGTGGGACAATTCTCAGTAACGTGCCATACGTGACCTCTTCCAGCGCTGCGGTTTCTTTACCAACCAGCTTGACGTAAAAAGTGCTGCTGTTGTTCAGTACCGCTTCGACATTTTCCTGAGTTAACAATGTTGGTCTTGAAACCACTTGAGCACTGCCTTTGGATTCCAATAAACGAATTTGAGCCAGCAAGTAATTTAGGTTGGTTGAATCAAGCAAGGACTTAAAGTTCTGTCCACTGCCGAGCGTCACATCCCCCGAATTCACATCACCTGTTGTTTTGATATCGACAATGCGGTTGTTTCCGACAGACACTCCCGCTCGCCAATCCACGCCTAACTGACTTAAATCGTTGGCACTGATATCGACAATCGATAGCGCGACTTCAATTCTTGATTGCGGCTGGTCTAATTGCGCGACCAGTTTACGATAGAGCGGTAATCGTGCTTGAGTATCACGAACGATAATCGCATTAAGACCCGGCTCTGCTTCAACTGTTGCGCCACCATGAACTGAGGCGGTTTTATTACTTTTTACAGGCTTATCTGGACTGGTAACTTCTTTGCTAGACGCACTCGCCACTTGCGTTTGAACACCAGACACGACCCGTTTTAACACCGATGCGATGCCCGGGACCGTAATTGTCTGATCTCGATATGCAATTTCTCTATCCGTTGCAGAAGCGTACTTCAAAGGAATTATCTCAACGAATAATTCGTCGGTTGAATTTGATTTCTGCAGCAAGCGCGTTTCCAATGCCTCCGCCGTTTGTACCACTAAGTCGACATAACGTGGAGGACCCGCAAGATAGACTAACCCTTTGCTCTCAGCCGCTCTCCAACCATAACGAGAATCCCAAACGCCGGTGGAAATTAACGTACTGCGTAGCTCTCTAGCCGTAAGTAATTCCAATTGAAGTAAACGTGAGCGAGTTTCTGTCGCCTTATAGACATGTAAGACGGCACCATCGAAATACCACATCAAGTTGTACACTTGCGATAAGTAATCGAGGAATTCCGCCGGATCTTCAGGGGTAAAACGCCCATTCACTCGATCGTTGACTTTGTCACTAACAGAGACCGAGACACGATAATTTGCACCGAAGTTATTCAACAACTCTTTTAATGAGTCGTTATCTGCATAGTAGCGGAACGGTTGTTCGGGCCAGTGTAAGTCTGTTGCTTGCGCATATCCCAAAGGAACAACACTCACTGCGCATAACAATGCCTTTGTTGCAGCACGTCTAATGTTGGGAAAGATTTTTAGCATCATGGTAACCACACTGTATGGTTGATTGTGTGGTTCACACGTTCTTGTTCCAATAATGCAATGTAACGCTCACATAGATTGACGTGCTTAGAAAGCAAAGCAGAGAACCGTTCCACCGAACAGTCCTCAACCCGTACTTTACTTTGCAAAATCAATTGCTGATCATCATTGGTTGTCAGTACGCCGCCATCCGCACGAATGGTTTTTAATGAGAGCTGCATGCAACGTTGTAACGCTTGTTCTTGTTGATAATCTAGATGCTCTTTAAACTGGAAGGGTAACGTCGCTTCCCATAAAATCCATGACGCACGTTGCTTGATGGTCAGTGATAACTGGTCAACCTCGATGTTGTAAGAACCATTTTCTGAGGCAATAAAATCCCCTACCTTTAGCGCTTCCGCTAAAGATTTCATCATCTTATCTAACATTTAACGCCCTATTTAGATCTGGCTGAGGTGATTGCAAGCCTGGCCGCACTGACCACTTTGAGTATCAAAATAGTAGTGATCGATATCACCAACAGTTTGCATGTTCTTGAACCATTGCCATACTTTCGCAACCGCATTTTGGTCGTTGTAAACCACATCGCATGCATCCCAAACTTCGTTCAGCTCAGGGGCTTCAAGTCGTACTTCCGAACACCAATTTTTCCACTCAGAAATAAATTGTTCGGTTGTCGAGGTGTACTCCGCGAACCCTTTCAGCTCGTCTAAAGACGGTTGCCACTTCTCAATTAACAAACGATGACATTCAATCACTTGCAACTGTTGTTCGCTTAACGTCCCAAGTTGCTTTTTAAGTTGATGCTGCTGGCTCTTAATAAGATCGAGTTGCTGTTGAACAAAGACGGCACTGGTGTCTTCCCCTGATAGCTTCGACCAATATTCCTTCTGAATATCGAGTTGATTGATAAGTTGTTCAACTTTAATCGAAGCATGAAGAGCACTTTGATCGACTTGTCGGTTAATCCACTCGTTGAGTGATAAATGGAAACAAAGCATCAACGTTTTTGGGACAGCCAAATTAAAGCGAAAGCCCAGACGAGAGTTGATGTAGTCCAGCCTTTGTTCGAACGTTGTGATTGTGCTGCTATCACTGAGCTGCGATCCAATTTCCAAAAATAAACGCATAGCAAACCGGTCTATCGAAGCACCAAGTTTTTGATACGTTTTTACTAACTGGCTAGCGCACAGGCTATCGACGACATTTCTATCCAACAAGCGTTGAAGTAAAGATAACTGCTCATAATTTATGACGCCTTCACTCAACAATTGTCGGTGATTGACGTGCACAACATTGAGATCCTGCGTAGGTTTCGAGGCGCTTTCATAACGAGCTCCTCTTTGTAAAACAGTCACTTTCCGCTGTGTCACTATGCTGTCTGGAAAAAGCGAACGGCGTCGCCAATGCTGCTTTTTCATTTATGTTCGTCTCCGCACCCCTTTCGAACAATCCAGAAAGAAAGAGATGTAATAATTTTTAATCGTTCGTTGTTACACGATACATAATAGAATTTACACTGGTGAGTGACTTTCAAAATTAGTCAGAAAATTTTAGTCCCAAGTCATTTCATTTCGCGATAGCCACTTGATCGTCTCCCGAACGTACGCGGCTTGGGGTCGTTCCAAAACGACGACGGTAACTCTGCGTAAAGTAAGACTGGCTGGAAAACCCTGCCTCCATCGCCACATCTACGATGCTCATCTTGCTCGTCAACAGCAGTTTGTGAGCATGCAGTAGTCGACGCTCACTGATCCAAGCTCTTGGAGAAATGCCATAGTGCTCATTAAAAAGCTCTTTAAAAGTGGTTAAGCTGGCACCAAACTCCTGCGCGTAGTCTGTCAACTTCCATTCTTTTAAGTAATGCTGTTCCATAAATCGACGTAACCGTTCCGACGTACGGTTTGTTTGTTGTGACAGCAACGCATACAGTGATTCTCCTCCTTTGCTGTGTAGCAAGAGAATGAGTAGTTCTTCGTATTTTAGGCACATAATGGCATCAGGGTACGCTTGTTGCTCAAGCGTCTGCATGCTGGAAAGCACTTGTTCAACGAGTATGTTCAAACCAAAAGTAAACAAACCAGAACAAACTTTGTCTACCTTAGGCAGCATCATCAAGAGATCACTGTGTTTTTGCAGCAACTGACTAACGAGTTCATTGTCGTAGGCAATAATCGACGCTTTGTATGCCCCATCTAGCGGAGAGTACTCTAACAAGTAATCTCCTTGGGATAGAAATACCCCATTTTCTGCAGCAACATCGATTGTGCAATCACCTGTTTGAACTCGAAGCTGACCATTGTGAACGACAACAATGTGAGACTGGTCTGAGTGAAATACTTCGTCAGATTTTTCATAGCAGGAAAAACTACGAATTTTTCGTGAACTCGAGTCGACCCTTTCTGAGTTTAGTTGGCCTGACACATCCATTTTCTACCCTTCATTATTTTGAGTTTCTCAGTGCAAATGTTGAGAAACTTTCAAAGCACTACTTTGATTGTTGTTATTTCTAAGTACTGCTGTATGAATTAAAGAAGCAAAGAAAAGAGCATAGAAGTTCTATCACTTACCATACCCCCCGAATAATTAGCAAATAACCCAAGCATTACCTTTACCTAAAGGTAAAGGTTTGACTTAGTAAATTTCTGCTGTCCGTCTTTATTATTTTTATCAGATAGCGTTTATCATTAGCCAAAACTTAAATATCATTTCGTTATTTAAGTTTGGTTGTTTTGTTATACATTAGAATACAATTAAATAGATTTCGGCATCGTTTCGAGAACAAAATTAAATTTCCAAAATCATAAAAATGTATGTTTTATAGCCTAAAACGCCAAGCCAACGTGTTCAAGGAGCGAGATATAATCATAAAAAATACTGTTTTTGCAACAAGTATGAGTCTAAAAAACAACTGACCCGATGACTTCAAAGTCATGTAATTAATGTTTATAAAAGACAACAAATCTTTCACAACAGGAAAGATATAGTCTTTATTTTTATAAATTAGAAAATTCTAATAAAAATGTAGTACTTAAAATTTTATCTGTTTATTTTTGGAACAAGAATCAAGTTTTCTTGTTTATTTCCCTCTAAAAATAAATAGTTCTTTTCTTTTTCCGCAACGAGCTCACCGTTTGAATAAAGCTTTCCAATAATCTTCATTTTTCCTTCACCAGCTTGAATTGGTGCAATTAAAAACGAATACTGCACAGGCAACTGAACGCCTTGGTAGCTCTGAGATGCCGATTTAAAACATTGATTATCAATAACTTTACATATTTCCACCTCAAGAGAAGTAATCGAAGGTGGAAAGTAGCCGTCGACAGAAACCCAACCATAGACTGATGCCTGACTCTGTGTATCAAAGCCATCCACCCCATTGACGGACACAGTCTGACTGCACCCACTCAGTATGAATAACCCAATAAAACCAGCCCATATAGAATTGTTCATTATGACCCCATAAACGTATTTTATATAATCTAGCTCATTTGAAATTCACACAATTCTTTATGTAAAAATATAAAAGATCAACTTATATTTATACTACAAGCGGACAATAAATCGCATTTTTCAACAACACGTAGTTAACATGGACTGTAATTTCAAAAGCAGTTTCTGTTCTCTTTCATTCCTTCCTTAATTGAAGTTTATTAGAGAAAAGTGATATTCATATATATCATTACCATCGAGATATGCATCTGAACACATTTACTTTTGCCTTTCTATTTCTCTCAACACATTTAAAAGCCAAAATATAATAACAACCGACTAATATTGATAAACATGAAGAGATACATCTAATATTTTCCTTGATAAAATTTCAAAAGGGACTATTCCTATGTCAGCACGCCAAACTATCGATGAGATTTTGCTAAAGTTTGCTCATCAAATAGGCTTGCCTGCACTGCATCTAACGGAAAATGAAGTAAGCTTAGCCTTTGATGATAATCTAAGGGTGCATATCATCTTTCATCCTGAATCGACAACTCTGCAGCTCGAAGCTGAGATTGTTGGCCTTCAAATTGTAAATTCCGATCTTTATCGCTCTTTCTTGGCCTTTAATTATCACTGGCCTGAGCACCAGTTATTTTTTAGTTTAGATAACCACCGACATGTCCTATGTTTAAACCGACTCATTAACATTAGGCGACTGGATTACGAATATTTTGAAACAGCTTTAGCAGAATTGCTGACGCACAGCGAGTCGTGGGAAGCGTTATTGTCTTCTCATGTAACCATTGATGAGGCACCACCGATGCCACAAACTTTAGACTTGAGAGTTTAGGTGTCTTTATGTCCAATGACATCCAATCCACATACACCAATTCATCGGTTCATGACGTTCAACAAGCGCAGCAAAGTGATGCAGTGCCGCAAGGAACGTTTCATGGCCGTAAAGTCACCCTACTCTCCTCATCAGAAAGCAGTATGACGCGAACAAGCTCTAAAAGAGAGCTTGGTGAATGTTTAAATCAATTTGCCAGTCTCGAATCTTGCAATCGCGTTTTGGACTTTGATCCGCAACTCAATATTGACAAGCAAAACGCCGCCGTAGAAAAGCTTATGGAACGAAAAGTGGCGATAATTCAACGTTCCTGATATCACAATATAAGCGGGTTAAACATCTAAGTTAACCTTCAGCCGACAAGCTCACGCTAATAAAAAACCCCGAAGATTCGGGGTTTTGATTCATACTGCTTTTTCTTTATTAATTACTTAGTTTTACTAGAAGAAGCCTAACGGGTCGATGCTGTAGCTAATCAGCAAGTTCTTAGTATTCTGGTAGTGGTCCAGCATCATCTTGTGCGTTTCACGCCCGATACCCGATTTTTTGTAACCACCGAACGCTGCGTGTGCAGGGTAAGCGTGGTAACAGTTAATCCAGATTCGACCAGCTTCAATATTACGGCCCATACGATATGCGACGTTCGCATCACGTGTCCAAACACCTGCGCCTAAGCCATATTCGGTGTCGTTTGCGATTTCCAACGCTTCAGCCTCATCTTTGAATTTGGTGATAGCAATCACTGGGCCAAAGATTTCTTCTTGGAAGATTCGCATCTTGTTGTGGCCTTCCAACATGGTTGGCTGAATGTAGTACCCCTGGTTGATAGACTCTGGCTGTTCTGACACTCCACCACCAAAGACCACTTTTGCGCCTTCTTCACGGCCGATTTCCAGGTAACTTAAAATCTTATCAAACTGTTCTTGAGAAGCCTGAGCACCGACTTGAGTATCGGTATCGAGCGGATTACCTTGTTTAATCAGCTGTGCACGTTCCGTCAGTTTCTCTACAAACTTGTCATAAATCGCTTCATGAACCAGTACGCGAGATGGACAAGTACAAACTTCACCTTGGTTGAAGAAACCAAGTAACGTACCTTCGATACACTTATCAAGATACTCATCTTCGTAATCGAAGATATCTGAGAAGTAGATGTTTGGAGATTTACCACCTAACTCAACTGTCGATGGGATCAAGTTGTCTGCTGCACATTTCAGAATGTGGTTGCCAACTTGCGTAGACCCGGTAAAAGCGAGTTTCGCAATGCGGTTGCTGGTTGCTAATGCTTGACCCGCTTCAGAACCATATCCGTTTACAACGTTGATGACACCAGGAGGAAGAAGGTCACCGATTTTTTCCATCAGAACCAGAATGGATGTTGGGGTTTGCTCTGCTGGCTTCAATACCACACAGCAACCCGCCGCTAGTGCCGGTGCTAGTTTCCAAGCCGCCATCAACATTGGGAAGTTCCACGGAATAATTTGACCAACCACACCAATCGGTTCTGGGAAGTGGTAGCTTGCGGTGTGCTCATCCAGTTCTGCCGCACTGCCTTCTTGTGCGCGAATACAGCCAGCGAAGTAACGGAAGTGATCCACTACTAAAGGTAAATCTGCCGCCAAGGTTT
The DNA here is from genome assembly GCF_033340155.1 of Vibrio sp. 1562. Lineage (NCBI taxonomy): Bacteria > Pseudomonadati > Pseudomonadota > Gammaproteobacteria > Vibrionales > Vibrionaceae > Vibrio > Vibrio sp. 1562. The sequence continues at coordinate 3,422 of NZ_JAWOVY010000019.1, read as the reverse complement.
CGCGAACTGGTTTGCCGTTTTCCCAAGTTTCTGCAACTGCAAGCTCTTCTAGATGCTGCTCAATACGGTCAGCAATTTTCAGCAAGATGTTCGAACGTTCTGTCACGCTGGTTTTGGCCCATTTTGCTCTGATGTTGTGCGCGGCATCCAGTGCTAAATTAATATCTTCCTCGCCAGAGCGAGCAACTTTACAATACGCTTGTCCGTTGATTGGTGAGATATTGTCAAAGTACTCACCACCCGTTGGTTTTACCCATTCCCCACCGATAAAGTTATCGTAATGCGATTTAAAGTTAACAATGGCATTTTCACTACCTGGCTGTGCATAGATCATAACTCTTCCTTTTGTTTCTCGTTCAATGTGTTATTGCAGTGTCGTATCGCACTGTTCACAAAGAGCATTACGCAAGTCACACGCCAACTACGCCACACTTGTTGTTAATTAAATGTAAAACTATGATTACCAAGCGATAACAAACCAAGTGAGCGATGTTTGAGCGGATGTATGGTGTGAACACCAATGTTCAAGTGTTCCAAAATGGCACACCCTCACTGTGACAAAATGGTACAGTCATGGAACTTCAACATATTAGCGATAACAATTGGCTTTCAACTTCATGGGTCAGAAGTGAACAAGCGGGTTTAAAACAGCGTCGACGCCCTGAAGATATTCGAGTAACGCCAGCGACGCTCCAAGATAGGCGTCACCAACTCAATTTTTTGCTAGAGACAGTCACTCAATTTGCGCTCCCTTTGTTTAATCAGCTATTTGCTCATAGCGACAGTCGCTTAATTTTGACGGATTCAGATGGTGTCATCATCGGCAGTTGGGGACAGCCTAGATTTCGTGAAAAGTTAACGGAAATCTCGCTAAGCTCTGGTGCATGCTGGCAAGAAAAGGTCAAAGGCACCAACGCGATTGGTACAGCCTTGGTTGAAGCAAAGCCCGTTTCTGTTATTGGTGATCAGCACTTTATCCAACACCATCGTTTTATTAGCTGTTCGGCTAATCCTATTTTCGATCATCTTGGTAACCTCATTGGCGTATTAGATATTACGAGCGAGCAAAAGAGACATGACTTCTCAACGCAAGTACTAGTACAAAACATGGTCCAGCAAGTGGAGAATCAACTACTTAACTTGATTCCACAAGGGCATATTCGTGTGGATTTAGCGTGCGAAAAAGGTTTACTGAATAGTGGTTGGCAAGGAATTATCATTGCAAATGAAGACGGACAAGTTTTGGCTCACAATCAAGTAGCCTCTCAACTTTTTGCGCAAAAAAGTATCATTGGGCAATCCTTAGACGACATTCTATCCACTCGGGGAAATGAGCACCCTTTCGTTTTCAAAACAAAACCGCTTACCGATAAAGATAGCAAGGTCAAGTCTCGTGCTGTAGCGGCGTCCAATGATCTTCATTATGGCGACTCCGCAGTTGAGCACTGTTGGCAGCAAGCCAATCGCGTCATCGATAAAGACATCAGTTTGTTGATTCTCGGAGAGACTGGTGTTGGCAAAAACGAGTTTGTGAAAGCGCTTCATAAAAACAGCCAGAGAAAAACGGGACCGTTGGTTTCCGTTAACTGCGGAGCGCTACCAAAAGATCTGGTTGAATCTGAATTATTTGGCTACGTAGCCGGTGCCTTTACTGGCGCAAACAGCAAAGGCTATCAGGGGAAAATTCGCCAAGCACACAAAGGGATTTTGTTTCTGGATGAAATCGCAGATTTACCCTTGGAAGCTCAAAGCCGCTTGCTCCATGTATTGCAAGATAAAACCGTGCTTCCCGTGGGTTCAAACCAAAGTATTCAAGTCGATACGCAAATCATTGCAGCCACGCATAAAGATCTGGAACATTTGGTCAGCGAAGGATTGTTCCGCCAAGATTTGTATTATCGCCTTAATGGCTTGATCATTGAGCTACCTCGCTTTGAGGAACGTGATGACAAACGACAACTGATTGAGAACATTCATCGGCGTCACGCCGAATCTGAACAACAGCTTTGCCCTCACCTACTTTCTCTGATGCTGTCTTACTCATGGCCAGGAAATTTGCGTGAACTCGATAGTTTAATCAAAGTATCCGCCTTAATGGCGCAAGGTGAAGAAATATTGGAACTCACACACGTCCCAGCCCACCTAAGTAAGAAACTCAGCCAAGCTCAAGAAGGAGCAGCATCCGCTGAACCAACTTCAGAACTGCGTGCAACCGTCGAAGATAAGTTGCTCAAAACATATCAAGCCAACCAGGGGAACATTAGCAAAACGTCTCGTATGCTTGGTGTGAGCCGAAATACCATTTACAGAAAGTTGAAAAGCCTTGGCATATTAAGTTAATTCTACGACCTCAGATACAAAAAGAGCACCGTTGCGGTGCTCTTTCTCTTTGAAACCTAGCTTACAGGCCGCCTTGTTGTTGTGCCTGTTTTACTAATGCCTGACGTTGAGTTTCCTTCTCAGAGATCACTTGATTGTCCTTGTGCATTTCCTGTTCCAATTCTGCTGGAATGAAAACAAAGTACTTGTTAAGAGTCATCTTAGAACCTCAATTTGCTGTGTTAATTACCTTCTTGGTCGACGTAAACAAAACCAGAAAAACATGTTTTACTGGATCCTTGTTGCTAGTTTCAAAAAATAAAGGATGTTCATATAATAAACATCCTCCATGTGGGCGCTAATTATAGGCGTAGTTTAGAGGCTTACCTAGCACTCTTTTTCACCTTTTGTGCAATCTGAGTTTCGATCGAAAAACAGATTTAATTGCCCGTAGTTACTAAGGTATTGTTAAACAGAGAAAAAAGCTTTTACTGTAACTGACGACAGGGATGAGCTTACGAGTGTAGGTTCACTTGCAATTGTGTATCGTAGAGTTCGAATACGATAATAATAGCGCTACATGCCCTTAATCTGCGTAGTTAAAAACTTTGAAGTGATAGACAACCGAAGTCATATCTGTGCAACTCAGTTTAACGATTTGTCTACCAGTTCAATATTTCACCTTTTTTGAGAAATCTTTAGCCACTTTTTTGTGTGAAACGTCCCAAAAGAGCAGACAATTAAAAGTGTAGCATATGACCACAATTGTCTATCCCCACTTAGCTTCGGGAGGCGTTTATGAAAAGTAACAAACTTGGCCATGTGATGTCTTTCAGCAGAATGTTTTCCTTCATTGCATTCTTGACGGCCACATTCGCATGGATTCTCAGCATGTACGCCCTATTCACTGTTTCTTTAGTGGCTCTTGTGGTCAGTGCAATTCTCTACCTAAAAGACAGGTTTTATCAAAACAAGAAAACGACCACTGAAAAGAGCGCCTAGGCGCTCTTGAAGTTCCGTAAAAGCAAAAGTAAATTACCACCTTCTAAAGAAGGTGGCTTTGTGTGAGCCCCCTAAAAGGGGGCCTTTGTTTAGTCCAGCGC